>DKBI01000028.1 GCA_002451175.1 Betaproteobacteria bacterium UBA6904 | reverse complement strand
AAGCCGTTCGACGTCGACCAGGCCGTGGCGCTCATCCGGCGGGCGATGCAGGAGAGCCTTCGCGAGGGCGCGGCGCTCGAGCCGGCCATGGGCTCGCCGGAGATCCTCGGGCAGGCGCCGGCGATGCAGGAGGTCTTCCGCGCGATCGGCCGCCTGTCGCAGTCGACCGCGACGGTGCTGATCACCGGCGAGTCCGGCACGGGGAAGGAACTGGTCGCCCGCGCCCTGCACCGCCACGGTGCGCGCGCCGCGAAGCCCTTCGTCGCGATCAATACCGCGGCGATGCCGCGCGACCTGCTCGAGTCCGAACTCTTCGGGCACGAGCGCGGCGCNNGACGAGATCGGCGACATGCCCGCGGAGCTCCAGACGCGCCTGCTGCGCGTGCTCGCCGACGGCACCTATTACCGCGTCGGCGGCCACCAGCCGCTGCGCGCCGACGTGCGCGTGATCGCCGCGACGCATCAGGATCTCGAGCAGCGGGTGCGGGAAGGCGGTTTCCGCGAGGATCTCTACCATCGGCTCAACGTGATCCGGCTGCGCATGCCGCCGCTGCGCGAGCGCGCGGAGGACATTCCGCTGCTGATGCGGCATTTCCTCGCGCGCAGCGCGCGGGAACTCGGCACCGAGCCGAAACGGCTGACCGACGAGGCGGTGGCGCATCTCGCGCGCTTTCCGTTTCCGGGCAACGTGCGCCAGCTCGAGAACCTCTGCCACTGGCTCACGGTCATGGCGCCGGGCCAGGTGATCGGGCTGGCGGATCTGCCGACGGAGGTCCGCGGCGCCGGGACCCCGGCCGCGGTGAACTGGGTCAGCGCGCTCGAGCAGGACGTCGAGCGGCGGCTCGCGGGCGGCGCGAGCGCGATGCTGCAGGAATTGACGCGCGAGTTCGAGCGCGCGCTGATCCGCAAGGCGCTGGCGCACACGGGCGGCCGCCGCGTGGAGGCNNTCCGGGGAGGAGTAGGCCGAGGTCGACGAAAGTCAAATGCCGCATGAAGGCGATTGAATGAGCGTGCGCGCGAAATTCGTCTAACATTCGCTCTTTGCCGTTCGCAGACGAGAGCTTCCGATGGGCCAATCCCTTCCCGCAGGCATGCAAATCACCGGCGCGATCGCGCCCGGCTTCGAACAGATTCTCACGCCCGACGCCCTGGCGTTCGTTGCGCTGTTGCACCGCCAATTCGAACCGCGGCGGCAGGAACTGCTCGCCGCGCGCGCCGCGCGCCAGAAGCAATTCGACGCGGGCAGCCTGCCGGATTTCCTGCCGGCCACGAAGTCGGTGCGCGACGGCGCCTGGCGCGTCGCACCGCAGCCGCGCGACCTGCTCGACCGGCGCGTGGAGATCACCGGGCCGACCGATCGCAAGATGGTCATCAACGCGCTCAACTCGGGCGCCTCGACGTTCATGGCGGATTTCGAAGACGCCAACTGCCCGACGTGGTTCAACATGATCGACGGACAGGTCAACCTGCGCGACGCGGTGCGGCGCACGATCACCTTCGAGCAGGCGGGCAAGCAGTACCGGCTGAACGACCGGACGGCGGTGCTCATCCCGCGGCCGCGCGGCTGGCACCTCGACGAGAAGCACGCGCTCGTCGACGGGCGCCCGGTGGCGGGCGGCATCTTCGACTTCGCGCTGTACTTCTTCCACAACGCCAAGGAACTGCTGGCGCGCGGGTCGGGACCGTATTTCTACCTGCCGAAGATGGAATCGCACCTCGAGGTGCGGCTGTGGAACGAGATCTTCACGCTCGCGCAGAAGACGCTGGGGGTGCCGCACGGCTCGGTGAAGGCGACCTGCCTGATCGAGACGGTGGTGGCGGCGTTCGAGATGGATGAGTTCCTGTGGGAGCTCAAGGACCATTCCGCGGGCCTCAACATCGGCCGCTGGGACTACATCTTCTCGTGCATCAAGAAGTTCCGCTCGAATCGCGATTTCTGCCTTGCGGACCGCTCGCAGGTGACGATGACGGCGCCTTTCATGCGCGCCTATGCCCTGCTGCTGGTGAAGACCTGCCATCATCGCGGGGCACCGGCCATGGGCGGCATGGCGGCGCAGATCCCGATCAAGAACGATCCCGCGGCGAACGAGGCGGCGCTGGACAAGGTGCGGCAGGACAAGCTGCGCGAAGTGACCGACGGGTGCGACGGCACCTGGGTAGCGCATCCCGGGCTCGTGCCGATCGCCAAGGCGGTGTTCGATCAGCACATGCCGCAGCCGAATCAGTACGACCGCCAGCGGCCCGACGTGAGCGTGACGGCGAAGAACCTGCTCGATTTCCAGCCCGAGAAACCCATCACCGAGGCGGGGCTGCGCAACAACATCTCCGTAGGGATTCAGTACCTGGGCGCGTGGCTCGCCGGCAATGGCTGCGTGCCGGTGTTCAACCTGATGGAAGACGCCGCGACTGCGGAGATCTCGCGCTCGCAGATCTGGCAGTGGATCCGCAGCGAGAAGGGCCGGCTCGACGACGGGCGCAAGGTGACCGTGGAGCTGTTCCGCCAGCTGCTCGCGGACGAGCTGCCGAAGGTGAAAGCCCATCTCGGGGAGACCGCCTACAACGCGGGCAGGTACGAGGCCGGCGCCAGGCTCTTCGAGCAGATCACCGTCGGCGAATACGTCGAGTTCCTGACCCTGCCGGCCTACGCGCTAATCGACTAGGCGCCATTCGCTGGCGCACTTGCGGCAGCGGACCGACGAGGCCGAGAGCATCGTGAAGCGGCCGTAGGTGCCGCAGGCCGCGCAGGTGGCCTGGTCGCCGAGGCGTTCGGCCGCGGTCATGATGCGCTGGTAGCGCAGCCAGGCGTAGCAGCCGACGAGCCCGGCGGCGAAGACGAATACCCCGAAGGCCAGAATGCGCGGCAGCGGCCCGCGGAACGACAGCTCCTCGAGGACCGCGGCAATCGCCACCATGCACAGAAAGCACGTCACGAACCAGGCGTGACCCTCGATCAGCTGCCGCTCGTACCACTTGCGAAAGCCGAGGCGGATGATGCTGTCGGCGGGCTCCATATGGAATAATCATCGCCCTTTCGCCGACGCATCACAAGGAGCCATCATGATCGACCTTTACTTCTGGGGCACGTCCAACGGGCTCCGCGCATCCATCGCGCTCGCCGAGTGCGGGCTCGCCTATCAGGTCCGCAAGGTCGACCTGACGAAAGGGGAGGCGAAGGCGCCCGAATTCCTCAAGTTGAACCCCGCGGGGCTGATTCCGGTCATCGTCGACCACGACGGTCCCGGGGGGAAGCCGATCACCGTCGCCCAGTCCGGCGCCATCGTGGTGTACGCCTGCGAGAAGGCCGGGCGCTGCATCCCGACCGACCTGCGGCGCCGCGCGCTGGCGGCGCAGTTCTTCGCGATGGCGCTGAGCGACGTCGCCTGCACGAGCGGCACGATCTTCCGGCTCGAAGCCCGCGTCCCGGAGAAAAGCGCGGCGAACGTCGATTTCTTCAAGGCGATGCTGCTCGAGCAGTTCAAGGTCATCGACGCGCACCTCGCCCGGCGCCAATACCTCGCCGACGAACTCTCCTTCGCGGACCTCGCGCTGTACCCGAACTATGCGATGCGCAAGCCGCTGCTCGACGCGGCCGGCGGCATGCCGAACCTCAAGGCCTGGGGCGAGAGGATGGCTGCGCGCCCGGGCGTGCAGAAGGGCATGAATCCCTGATGGGTTGACGGGTTACGCTGACCCCGTACCCGCCACATTCAGCTCGGCGACCACGGGCGTGTGATCGCTGGGACGCTCGAGCTTGCGCGGCGCCTTGTCGATCGCGCACGCCGTGCAGGCTCTCGCGAGCGGATCGGAAAGCAGGATTTCGTCGATCCGCAGGCCGGCGTTGCGGCGAAAGCCCATCCTGCGGTAGTCCCACCACGAAAACGACTTCTCCGGCTGCGGGAACAGGCGAAAGGCGTCCGCCAGCCCCAGATCGAGGAGCGCGCGAAACGCCGCCCGCTCGGGCGGCGAAACGTGAATCTGGCCTTCCCAGGCCGCGGGATCGTGCACGTCGCGGTCTTCGGGCGCGACGTTGAAATCGCCCAGCACGGCGAGCCGGGGATGGCGAGCGAGTTCGTCGCGCAGCCAGTCGCGAAGCTGCGCGAACCACGCCAGCTTGTACGCGTACTTCTCCGATCCGACCGCCTGCCCGTTCGGGCAGTAGACGCAGACCACGCGCAGGCCGTCGACGGTCGCGGCGAGCAGGCGCTTGTGCTCCTGGGGAAACCCGCTGGAGACCGCCTCGAGCGACGCCGCCGCGAGGATCGCCACGCCGTTGTAGGTCTTCTGGCCCGCAAAGACCGCGCGGTAGCCTGCAGCCTCGATCTCGGCGACGGGAAACCTCGCGTCCTCGAGCTTGGTCTCCTGCAGGCACATCACGTCGGGTTTCGCCTGCGCCAGCCAATCGAGGAGCTGCGGGAGCCGCACCTTGAGCGAATTGACGTTCCAGGTGGCGATCTTCATGCGCTGCCGGGGTACTGTGTGCAAGCTGTCACGGGGATGGGGCCGCCGGCGCGTCAGGCGCTTGCGCCCGCATCAGCGGGGCGTGCGCGCCTGGGCGAGAATGCGATCGACCAGCGCCCGGTCATCGGGGAGCAGGCCGGCGCGCACCAGCCGCGGCACGACCTCTGCCCAAGGGGGTTCGCGCTCGAAGACGCGGCGAAATACGGGCAGCGCCTGCTCGAGCCGGCCGGCCGATGCGAGCGTGACGGCCTGCCAGAACGAGACCTCGACGATCTGCGGCGCGTGCTGCTCGGCCAGCGCGTACTCCTTGAGCGCCTGCGCGAGGTCGTTGCTCTCCATCGCCAGGTCGCCGGCGTTCATGTGCAGGTAGGCGCGCTGAATCGTCACCAGTCGACGCAATTCCACGAGCGGTTCCGGGTGGTCCTCGACCCGCAGATCGAACTTCCGATCGAGCCACGGTTTGCCGCTCGGCACGGCATTGGCGATGACGATCGCGGCGGACTGGCGTCCGCGGATGTCGCCGCCCGCCGCCTGCGCGGCGTCGAGCGCGGCGAGCAGCCGCTCGGCAAGATCCCCCCGCGCGTCGCGATACGCCGCGGCCATCGCCGACCAGACCCGGTCGTTGGCCATCAGATTGGCCTGGACGGCGAACTGATTCGCCTCGTCGACGATCATGCCCGCGTCGGCGATGCAGCGCGTCCCGGTGTGCGCTGCGACCTTGCCCGCGGCATCGATCATGGCGACCTGGCGCAGCTCGCGCCCTTCATCTGCCGCAAGCGCCCCCTTGAGCGCATCGGGTGCGCTCCGGCCGAGTTGCATCAGGTGCAGGCCCAGCGGGCCATATGCGGGATCCGCCATCGCTTGGGTGGCGACCGCGCCGACGCCTGACTGTACCCACGGCACGACGCTGCCGACGCTGAACCAGTGGGATTGCACGGCGACGCCCAGCTCACCCGTCGACGGGTCGCGCGCGACGATGGAATACGTCGCAATCGGACGACCAGGCGACCGCTGGGCGGTGGCCCCAGGATAGGTCATGTCCGCTTGCGCGAGCGTGGTACCCAGGACAATCCCCGCGCCGGCAAGCAGCCAGCGGCGTGGCGTGCGGGCCGCCGGATGCTTCATGGAGTCGCTCGCAACGGCTTTACTTTTTCGCGGGGCGTTTCTGCGGCGGCGCGCCCGGCGCGTACGGGCCCGTCGGGCGCTCCGGTTCTGCCACGGGCTTGACCTCGGGCGCGCCGGCAACGGCCGGCGGCGCGGGTTCTGCCTGGTTGCGCGGCGGCAGCACGCCCGTCTTCGGATATCCCGCGACGTCGAGCGTGCGTTCGTAAAGGCCCGGTTCGAAGCCGCGCTGCACGCTGCTGCCCACCACCATCGCGGGCACCGAGGTGCTGCCGGAGATCGATTTCAGTTCCTCGAGCTGTGTGTTGTCGTTGATGCTGATTTCGCGAAACGGCAGGCCGCGCGCGTTGAGCAGCTTGCGCGCCTCGGAACATGCGTCGCAGCCCGGCGTCGTGTACAGCGTGACGGGGTACTTGGCCTTCGCCTGCTGGAGCTCGAAGGACTCCTGCCCGCTCGCCGGCGCCTCGGCCGCCGCGTTGCCCACCTGGCGAACGGTCTTCGCCGCCGCAGGCGGCGGCGTGTCCGTCACGTGCACACGGCCCTGGTCATCGGTCCAGCGGTAGATCTGGGCGCTCGCGGCCAGGGAGGTCAGGCAGAGCGCAGCGGCAAGCATGGTTCGCATCGGGTGACTCCTCATGCGACTGACGAGGAAATCATACCATTGTGCCGCAGAAGCGCCTCCACCCGCGGATCGCGCCCGCGGAAGGCGCGAAACGATTCCGCGGCCGGCCGCGTGCCGCCTACGGCGAGAATCTCGTCGCGAAAGCGCGCACCGGTCTGCGCGCACAGCACGCCGTTCTCCTCGAACGCCGCGTAGGCGTCCGCCGAGAGCACTTCGGCCCACTTGTAGCTGTAGTACCCGGCCGCATAACCGCCGGCAAAGATGTGCGAAAAGCTGTTCGGAAACCGGTTGTACTCGGGCGGCTGGAGCACGGCGATCTCGCGGCGAACGTCCTCCAGCAGCGCCAGCGCGCTCGCGCCGGTGGCGGGCGCCAGCTCGCCGTGCAGCCGCATGTCGAACACGGCGAACTCGATCTGTCGCAGCATGCCCAACCCGGATTGAAAATTCTTCGCCGCGAGCAGGCGGTCGAAGAGGGCGCGCGGCAGGGTCAGCCCGGTGTCGACGTGGCGCGTCATCGGCGCGATCACGTCCCATTCCCAGCAGAAGTTCTCCATGAACTGGCTCGGCAGCTCGACGGCGTCCCATTCCACGCCCGACAGCCCCGACACGCCCAGCTCGTCGACGCGTGACAGCAGCAGGTGCAGCACGTGGCCGAACTCGTGGAACAGCGTGATGACGTCGTCGTGCGTCAGGAGCGACGGCTTGCCGCCGACCGGGTGGGCGAAATTGCACGTCAGGTGCGCGACCGGGGTCTGGACGCGGCCGTCCTTGCGGCGTCGCGGAATCGCCTCGTCCATCCACGCGCCGCCGCGTTTCGTGTCGCGCGCATAGAGGTCGGTGTAGAACTGGCCGACGAGCGCCCCGGCCGCGTCGCGGATCTCGAAGAAGCGGACGTCTTCGTGCCAGCGCGGCGCGCTCGCCTCGGCGATGCGCACGCCATACAGCGATTCGACCAGGCGGAACATGCCGGGGACGACCTGGGTCTCCGGAAAGTACTGCTTGATCTCCTGATCCGAGAACGCAAACTGCCGCTGGCGCAGGCGCTCGGAGACGAACGCCACGTCCCACGCTTGCAGCGTCTCGAGGCCGAGCG
>DKBI01000136.1 GCA_002451175.1 Betaproteobacteria bacterium UBA6904 | reverse complement strand
TGGCTGATCCTGCACGGCCGCTATACCTGCGTCGCGCGCCGGCCGAAGTGCCCCGCCTGCGCGATCCGCGACCTGTGCGAGTTTCGCGGCAAGACGCCCGATGTTTAGCCCCTCGCGCGATCAGGTCCGCGCGTTCTTCTTCGAGACCTGGCGCAGGTATCGCGCGCAGGAGCCGCTCGAGGGACTGCAGGGCATGGCGCTGCAGGTGATTCTGCTGCATCCCGAGTACCACGCCGTGCTCGAGGCGCCCGACCGGCACGGCGACCGCGACTACACGCCCGAGATGGCGCAGACCAACCCGTTTCTCCACTTGAGCCTGCATCTGGCGCTGGAAGAGCAGCTGTCCATCGATCAGCCCGCCGGCATCGCGCGGCGCTTCGGGCTGCTGCTGGCCAAATTCGGCGAGCGCCACGACGCGCTGCACGAGGCGCTCGAGTGCCTGGCGGAGATGGTTTGGCGCGCGCAGCGCGAGGGCGCCGCGCCCGACGGAGAGGCCTACCTGGATTGCCTGGAGGCGCGGGCCCGACCCTGAAGGGCGGGCCGGGCCGCGACCTGGAACGCCGCGCGGCGCGCGGCGCCGCCTAGCGCTGGAAGTGCAGCGCCGACTTCTGGCTCGCGAACCACGCCGCGACGTCCTCGATGTCCTTCTTCGAGAGTCCCGCGGCGAACCCTTTCATGATCGCGTTGTTGCGCTTGCCGCTCTTGTAGTCGCCGAGCGCCTGGACCAGATAATCGTAGTGCTGGCCGGCGAGAATCGGCTGGTCGGGGGCCGAGGGCTTGGCGCCATCGGCGCCGTGGCAGGCCGCGCAGACCTGCGCCGCCTTCGCCTTGCCGCTCTCCGCATTGCCCTTGGCGTTCGCCGCCGTCGCCAGCATCCCCGCCGCCAGGGCGACCGCCATCACCGTCAGCCGGTTCATTTCGCAGCTCCTGCGTAGTAGGCGGCGAGGTCCGCCATGTCCTGATCGCTCAGGCCGGCCGCGATGCCGCGCATCGACGGGTGCGCGCGCTCGCCGGACTTGTAGGCTTGCAGCGCCTTGACGAGATAGGCGGCCTGCTGCCCGCCGAGCATCGGCACCGGATAGACGTTCGGGTAGGCCGTGCGGTAGCCCGGAATGCCGTGGCAGCCCTCGCACGACGCGATCTTGTTCCGTGCCGCCCGGGCGTCGCCCTTGAGCTCCTGCGCGCCGGCCGCGCTCGCGGCGCCGAGCGCGATCAGCAGGGCCGCGGTCGCGGCGGAAATGGCATTCGACATGCGTGGTACCCCGTCCTCGAAAGCGCGCGATTCTACAGCCATGCGCCGGGCGCCTCAACCGCGCGGGTAGAATGCGCTCTTTTGCAACGGAACCCCGTCATGCGCTTTGCCGGCTCCTCCGAATACGTCGCCACCGAAGACCTCATGCTCGCGGTGAATGCGGCCATCACCCTGCAGCGCCCGCTCCTCGTCAAGGGCGAGCCGGGCACGGGCAAGACGATGCTCGCCGTGCAGGTGGCGAAGGCGCTCGGTCTGCCGCTGCTGGAGTGGCACATCAAGTCCACGACCAAGGCNNCGCTGCTTCTTCCACTACATCCGGTTCCCGGACAAGGATACGATGGAGAAGATCGTCGGCGTGCACTTCCCGGGACTGAAGAAGGCGCTGCTGCGCGAGGCGATGGAAGTGTTCTTCGAGGTGCGCGAGGTCCCGGGGCTGAAGAAGAAGCCCTCCACCTCGGAGCTGCTCGACTGGCTGAAGCTGCTGCTCGCCGAGGACATCCCGCCGGAGGCGCTGCGCTCCAAGGACCGCAAGACCATCATTCCGCCGCTCCACGGCGCGCTGCTGAAGAACGAGCAGGACGTGCACCTGTTCGAGCGCCTCGTATTCATGACGCGGGCACAGCGGCAGTAGCGGCCCGCGCGCGCATCCCCGCATGGCCGACTCGCTCCGCTCGACGATCATCCACGAGCCCCCGGCCGGCGAGGGCCCGCTTGCCGTGCTGTTCGCCGACATCGCGGGCAGCACGCGGCTCTACGAGGCGCTCGGCGACGCCGAGGCGAAGACGCTGATCGACGAGGCGCTGATCGCGCTGCGCGTCATCACGCAGCGTCACCGGGGCCGCGTGATCAAGACCATCGGCGACGAGCTGATGTGCGTGTTCCCGAGCGCCGAGCGCGGCTTTCTCGCCGCGACCGACATGCAGACCGTGGTGAACGCGCTCATCGTCACCCAGGGCGTCAAGCGCATGATCCGGGTCGGCTTTCACGCCGGCCCGCTCATCGAGGAGAAGGGCGACGTGTTCGGCGACACGGTCAACGTCGCCGCGCGCATGGCGGGTCTCGCCAAGGGCATGCAGATCATGACGACGCGCGCGACCGTGGAGGCCCTGCCGCCGCCGCTGCGCACCTCCACGCGCCCGATCGCCGCGGTCGCGGTCAAGGGCAAGAGCGAGGAACTCGCGGTCTTCGAGGTGCTCTGGCAGGAAAGCGACGACCTGACGATGGCCGCGGGCGCGCAGCAGGCTGCGGAGGCGATCGTCGAACTCGTGCTGCGCCACGGCGGGCGGGAACTCGTGCTCGGCGCGCAGCGGCCGTCGATCCTCATCGGTCGCGACCCCGGCTGCGACATCGTCATCGCCGATCCGAAGGCCTCGCGGCATCACGCGAAGATCGAGAAGCGCCGCGACAAGTTCGTCGTCACGGACCAGAGCACCAACGGCACCTTCATCACGTTCGCCGGCGAGCCGGAGATCGCGCTGCGCCGCGAGGAGGTCATGCTGCGCCGCTCGGGGCAGATCGTCGTCGGGCACGGCGCCGCCGAGCCGACCGGCGACACGATCGAGTTCCTCCTGCGGCACTAGGCCGCCCACGGCGGAAGCCGCCGTCGGGCAGTGGATGGGGCGGCGTTTCTGAGGGTGGCCGGGCCCGCCGCCCGGCTCAGCGCTCGCCGAGCACGAAGCGGTACACGACGCGGTTCGGGCGCAGGTCCTTGGATACGTAATAGCCCTCGCCGACCTTGAAGACGTGCCGGCACCAGTTCTCGTCCACGCCGCCCGCCGTCAGCTCGATGCAGAGCTTGCCTTTCTTCGTCACGTACCACTTGCCGTTCCCCTGCATGCCGACCAGCCCGTCCTTGCGACGGCCCTTGGCGCGCAACGTGCCGTTCGCCTCCAGGTCCAGGTCGAGAAACCATTGCTGGTTCTCCTTGTACATGACGCGACCGGACAGCGACGCGATCAGGTCCGCGCGGCCCGGACGCACGGGCTGGCGCGCCAGCACCTGGCTCAACCGCGGCCGGTCATCGATCCGCGTCACCTGCCAGGCCTCGCCGGACGCGCGCTGCTCGCTGAGGAAGCGCGATTCGGACGCCATGCGCGCCGCCGCCGCATCGAAGTGCTGCCCGCGCAAGCGCGCGGCCCCCGCCAGCGCGTACAGACGCCGCGAGACGAATTCGTCGAGCAGCCGGGCCTGGTCCGCGCCGCTCAGCTCGCGCGCGTACGTCACGCGACGCCCCTTGCCGTCGAGAAAGACGAGCACCGGCGCCCACGACAGGTTCAGGTCGCGGATCAGCTCGCGTTCCGCCGGGCCTGGCGCCCAGAGATCCAGGCTGACGACGACGTAGTGCCGGCGCCACTGCTCGCGCACCGTCTCCGAGTTCAGGATGGCGCGCACCGCCTCGCAGGACGGGCAGCGCCGCGACATGTCCGCGTAGACGAGCACGTGCCGGTCGGGCTGCGCGGCGACCTGCTCGAGCGCCTGGGCGAGCGTCGGCGCCTCGTCGTAGCCGAGCAGGAAACGTTCCGCGTGCACCCGCGGCGCGGCCGCCAGCAGCAAGGCGCAACCGATCAGGCGTCCCAGGGCGGCGATGGATTTCCTGCTCGGCATCATGCGATCTCCTCGCGAACGGTCACGCGGCTGCGCCGCTAACGGTAGAACAGCTGCACCAGTCCCAGCCCCGTGACGGGCACGTAGGTGACCAGCATCAGGATCGCGAACAGCACGCCGATGAAGTAGACGTTGACGCGGCTGACTTCCCAGACGCTCGCCTTCGCGATCGAGCAGGCGACCATCAGGACGCTCGCCACGGGCGGCGTCTGCTGCCCGATGCCGAGATTGATCGTCACCACGAGCCCGAAGTGCACCGGGTCGATGCCGACGGCGTTCACCAGCGGCATGACGACCGGAACGACGAGAATGATCGCCGCCGCCGAATGCAGGAACATGCCGAGCATCAGGAACAGCACGTTGAGCAGCGCGAGCACCACCCACTTGTTGGCCGTGAGCTCGGCGACCGCGCGCGCCAGCTTCTGCGGGGCCTGGACTTCCGTCAGATAGGCGCCCAGCAGCGCCGAGGTCGCAACGAGGAGCATGACGACCGCGGTCTGCACGCCGCCGTCGATCATCGCCACGCGCAGTTGCGCCAGGTGCAGCTCCCGGTAGATCACCAGGCCGATGAACAGGGCGGCGATCACCGCGAGCGCGGCGCCCTCGGTCGCCGTGACGACGCCGCCGAAGATGGCGCCGAGGATGATGAGCGGCAGCGTGAACGCCCAGAACGCCTCGCGGAAGGTCTGCTTCACGCGCGCCCACTGCAGCCGTTCCTCGACCGGCAGGTCGTAGCGGCGCGCGAAGTAGTACGCCATCGCCATCAGGCCGAACCCGCCGAGCAGGCCCGGCACGATGCCGGCGACGAACATCTGCACGACCGACGTCTCCGCCATGACGGCGTACAGGATCATCGGGATGGACGGCGGAATGATGACGGCGAGCGTCGCCGCCGAGGACATCACCGCCGCGGCGACCGCGCTCGGGTACCCCTTGCGCTTCATGGCCGGGATGAGGATCGAGCCTAATGCGGAAACGTCCGCCACCGCCGACCCCGAGATCTCCGCNNATGAACAGCGGAATGGCGATCAGCGGAAAGTTGGTCGCGCCGTTGTAGAGGACGATCGGCAGGTTGGGCAGCGAATCCAGCCCCTGCGCGATCACCATCGCCACCACCGCCACGATGCCGAGCGCCACCGCGATCGGCACGTCGATGATGACGAGCGCGAGCACGCAGGCGAAGAGCAGCAGGATCTGCATCAGCGATGCTCGCGCGCGTCGCGCAGCGCCTGCGGCAGCGTCGCCAATTCGGCGGCGATGATGAGGAGCGCGCTGATCGGCACGACCGACTGCACGTAGGCCACCGGCACGTCCGGCAGGCTGACGAGATGGTCGGTGGCCAGCACGCCGAGGACCGCGTAGCCGGTCCAGCCGAGCAGCACGAAGAACGCGATCACGAGCAGGTCGGCCAGCAGCCGCGCGGCGACGCGCCCGCCCGGGGGCAGCAGCGCGATCACCTCCGGGCAGCCGATGTGCGCGCGCTTCACCGCCGCGAGCGCCGATCCGTAGAAGGTGAGCCACGCCAGCAGGATGGACGCGACCTCGTCGTACCAGACCAGCGCCTGCCCGAAGCTGCGGAACAGCACGCCGAGCGTCACCTCGCCGGCGAGCAGCGCCATCAGGCCGATGACGACCCACTCCAGCAGGCGCTCGTAGCGCCCGCGCCAGAGATCCAGCATCGCCCGGCGGCTACTTGCCCAGCGCAATCGCGCTGTCGATGACGTCCTTCGCGCCCTTCACTTCCTTGGCGTACTCCTCGTACACCGGCTTCGACGCGGCGATGAAGGCATCCTTGTTCGGCGTGTTCACCTGCATGCCCGCCGCCTTCAGCTTGCCCAGGAGATCCTCTTCCGCCTTGGCGGCCGTGGCATAGACGAAGGCCTGCGTCTCCTTCGCCACCGCCTCCAGCGTGCCGCGCACGTCGGCCGGCAGGCTTGCCCACTTCTTCGCGCCGACCGTGGCGTAGGCGGGCGTGTACACGTG
>DKBI01000298.1 GCA_002451175.1 Betaproteobacteria bacterium UBA6904 | reverse complement strand
CCGCCGGCGACGATCGAGTGGGAGTAGGTTCCAGCCGCAATCGCTGTCGGTAGCGGTCCGTCGAAGCGCGGGTCCGCCGCTCCGATTGCGTTCGATCGCGGCGCATTGAAAAACCCGTGCCGCGCGCTTGGCCAGATCGCGACCGTCAGGCGGCATTGACCGCCCGCACCTCGGCGGCGCGTGCGTCGACCGGAATCAGAGGCAACTCACCCGGGCCTCTCGCCGGAAGCCGGCGCAGGTAGTCCATGATCGCCTGCCACTCCTTGATCTCGCGGACGGCGTTTTTCCCGGATCCGGTGGCGATGCTGCTCGCGTCGAGCGTGCCGCGCGGCGGCAGCAGGTTCGCCGTGCTCCTGCGCGGTTCGCCGAGCGCCTCGACGCGCGATTTCAGCGGCTGCCCCGCCTGGTTCTTGGGAACCAGCGGCAGCCTGCCCTGGGTGTAGGCCGGGATGGCCATGAGAATCTTGCCGAGAAACAGCGGGCAGGTGAGGCTGTACAGGGTCGCGTCCTTGCCGCTGATGTCGATCGCGCGGTAGCCGCGGTCGAGATCGCCCAGTTCGATGGCCGTGACGACGTCGAACTTCGGCCGCGACAGGTCGTAACGGAACCGCATGCCCGAAGCACGCGGGAAGTATTCGCCCGGGTGTGCCGGGTTGTCCACCAGAAGGAACTCGAGCACGTGCTTCAGTTCCAGGCCGGTGAAGTACCCGGTCACCAGCGCGCTGCCGGCCGTGTCGTCCACCACGCCGTTGCCCAGGGCCGCAACGGCGAACACGTCGTAGACCGTCTGCACGCCCGATTTGCCTCGCGTGAGGCCGGCGCGCATCAACCCGTTGGCGCTGAAGCCGATGTCCGCCCCGGTCGCCACTCTGAAAGCGTCGGTGCACAGATTGGCGAGGAGCGTGCCGGCCGCGAGGTCGCTGAAGGTGTTGGGCAGATCCTGCGGCGCAATCGCCAGCGGCTGATCGATGCGGTAGCCGCGCGAGGCAAATACGACTTGGGTGACGGTCGCCTTGAGCCGGTCGATCTCGTCGGCGATGGCTCGCACGCCCGCGATCCGATCGTCGACCGGATGCAGCGTGCAGGACTCGATCCGCAGTGTTCCGTCGTCCAGCGTGACGACGAGTTCGCCAAGGTGTTCGCCCTTCTGGCCCGCCTGCACCACGGGGGAGCGCCCGTTGACGACGATCGCCTCGCGCAGCTCGCTGTGGCTGTGCCCGCCGATCACGACGTCGATTTCCGGCACGGCTCTGGCGAGGCGCACGTCGTCGCCGTCGGACAGCCGGCCGTCCGGCCCTCGCTCCACGCCGCCGTGGCTGAGGCAGATGATCACATCGACCTTCTCGGTCCCGCGCAGGATTTTCACCATCTCTTGGGCGGTCTCGACGGCGTCGGAGAACGAAGCGGTTCCGCCCGTGGTGTAGAACGTAGCCTCCTTGCCGAGCACGCCGAAGAGCCCGAAGCGCAGGCCGCCGCGCTCGATCACGAGGTGGCGGCGGATGACGCCGGTCCTGGCCAGACGCTGCAGTTCGGCGAGCGTCGGGTCGCTCGCGCCGACGTCGGTATTCGAGGCCAGCACGGCCGGGATGCGGCCCGCCCTGCACGCCGCGTCGATCGCCTTGCCCAGGCCGTCGGGACCGAGGTCGAATTCGTGATTGCCGAGCGTCGTGGCGTCGTAGCCCATGCGCCCCATGAGCTGCAGTTCGCTGCCGGTCTCGCGGCAGGCGGCGGCGAATGCGGTGCCCATGCTGTAGTCGCCCGCATCCAGCACCAGCACCGGCCCTAGACCGCTGCGCGCCGCCGTCCTTTGCGCGATCAGCGCGGCGAGGCGGGCGTAGCCGCCCCGCGTCGCATCGTCATTCAGCGTGAAGGGCGTGTAGTCGCGGGCCGGCCCCAGGCCGATGAAGGCCGAGTGCATATCGTTGGTGTGAAGGATGGTGAAGGTCTTCCTCATTGCTTTCTCCTCCATGATACGGGCGGTCTTCGAGTCCTGAGCGCCACGCGGGTTTCCTCTGGGAGGCCGGAGAACGCGCGCCCCTGGGGAATGGCGCGGCCTGAGACATCCGCTTTCGGTGTCGGGGGCTTCGTGGGACTATCGGCACGGCTCAAGAAAAGGATCTTAATTCATTGGCACAAATGGCTATAATGAGCTCTCCATCGAGGGGTATCGAGGCCTATCGGATGAATGCCTCTCGGTCTGACGGTGAATTTGACGGCAGGAATTCCAGGGTATGAGCGGTGCGGCAGGTCGCACCTCATAGGATCAACCCATCATCCCCCGTGACCGACGACAAGCAGCTAGCCGATACCCCGCCGGGCTTCCACCTGCTCGCTAAGCCGAGCGGGTCCACGTGCAATATTGACTGCACGTATTGTTTCTTCTTGTCCAAAGAGGCGCTGTATCCGGAAGAAAAACACCGGATGACCGAGGCCACGCTCGAGGCCTATATCCGCCAGCTGCTGGAGGCGCACCGCGTCCCCGAGGTGATCGTGGCCTGGCAGGGCGGCGAGCCGACGCTGATGAAGCTGGAATTCTTCGAGCATGCGGTGGCAGTGGTCGAGAAGTACCGCCAGCCGCACCAGAATGTCCAGCACACCTTCCAGACCAACGGCCTGCTGCTCGACGACGACTGGTGCGTCTTTTTCAAGAAGCATCATTTCCTCGTCGGACTGAGCGTCGATGGGCCGCGCGAACTGCACAACACCTACCGGCTGGACCGGCGCGGCAAAGGGACCTTCGATCTCGTCATGCGCGGCTGGGAATGCCTGCGCCGGCACGAAGTCGAGTTCAACATCCTGTGCACCGTCAATGCGGCCAACGAGAAGCACGGCCGCGCCGTCTACCGCTTCTTTCGCGACGAGCTGGGCGCCAAGTGGGTGCAGTTCATCCCCATCATCGAGCGCGCCACCGAGCAGACGATCCAGATTGCCAACCGGGGCTGGAGCGAGCAGCCCGGCCAGAAGCGCCTGTTCTACACGCAGACCGGCAACCTGGTGACCGAGCGCACCGTGGGCGCCCTGCAGTACGGCCAGTTCCTGATCGACGTGTTCGAGGAATGGGTGCGCCGTGACGTCGGCCGGGTCTACGTGCAACTGTTCGACGTCACGCTGGAGGCCTTTTTCGGCCGCCACCTGCTGTGCATCCACGCGCCCACCTGCGGCTACGGCCCGGCGCTGGAGCACAACGGCGATCTGTACAGCTGCGACCACTTCGTCGAACCGAAGCACCTGCTGGGCAATATCCACCAGACGCACATGCTCAAGCTGGTGGCCTCGCCCGAGCAGCGCAAGTTCGGCAACGACAAGCGCGACACGCTGACCCGGCAATGCCAGAGTTGCAAGGTCCGGAACTGGTGCAACGGCGGCTGTCCGAAGGACCGCTTCGCGCTGTCCCAGGATGGCGAGCCGGGCCAGAACTATCTGTGCGCGGGGTTCGAGAAGTTCTTCATGCACACCGGCCCGACCTTCAACGTGATGGCGCAGCTGTTCAACCAGGGACACGCGCCGGCCGACGTGATGGAGACGGTGACGGCGCTCGACGCCCGGCGCGGGCCCTACGCACCTTGCCCCTGCGGGAGCGGCAAGAAGTTCCGCTTCTGCCACGGCGACAACGCGCCGGCTTCAAATTTCACAGGGATTAGCCCGAAGCGGGGCGGCGCCAGCGACGTCGCAGTCAATCTAGGGTAGTGTGCAGGCCGCAGGCGAGCAAGACGAGGTAGGGGACGTTGTTGGTGCGTTTTGACCGGATTGATTCAGCTAGATCCGGATTTGTTAACGACTTTACAGGAGTGAAAACGTGGCATCGAAGAAACCCAATTTTCTGATTCTCTGGGGCGACGACATCGGCTGGTTCAACATCAGCGCGTTCAACCACGGCATGATGGGCTACAAGACCCCGAACATCGACCGCATCTGCAAGGAAGGCGCGATGTTCACCGACTGGTACGGGCAGCAGAGCTGCACCGCCGGCCGGGCTTGTTTCATCACGGGCCAGTCCGGCTTCCGCACCGGCATGCTCAAGGTGGGGCTGCCGGGCGCGAAGGAAGGCCTGAAGGCGCGCGACGTCACGATTGCGGAGCTGCTCAAGGACCAGGGCTACATGACCGCGCAGTTCGGCAAGAACCACCTGGGCGATGCCGACGATACGCTGCCCACGGCGCACGGCTTCGACGAGTTCTTCGGCTCGCTCTATCACCTGAACGCCGAGCAGGAGCCCGAGAACCCCGATTACTTCAAAGATCCGGCGATGATCAAGAAGTACGCGACGCGTGGCGTGATCCATTGCTGGGCCAAGCCGGATGGCACGCAGAAGATCAAGAGCACCGGTCCGCTCAACATCGAGCGCATGAAGACGATCGACGAAGAGGTCACGGCGCTCACGCTCGACTTTCTGGATCGGGCGAAGAAGGCCGACAAGCCATTCTTCCTGTGGTGGAACTCCACCCGCATGCACATCTTCACGCACCTGAAGGACGCGTCCAAGGGCAAGACCGGGCTGGGCACCTACCCAGACGGCATGGTCGAGCACGACGGCCACGTCGGGCAGATCCTCGACAAGCTCGACCAACTCGGCATGACGGACAACACCATCGTCATGTACTCGACCGACAA
>DKBI01000052.1 GCA_002451175.1 Betaproteobacteria bacterium UBA6904 | reverse complement strand
CTCGTCAAGCACCTGGACGGCATCTCCGACGGCGACATCGTCGGACTCAACATTCCCACCGGCGTGCCCCTGGTGTACGAGCTCGACGCGGCACTTCGGCCGCAAGAGCACTACTACCTCGGAGACGCCGAGGAGATCGCGCAACGGATCGCGGCCGTTTCCGCACAGGGCAAGGCCAAAGCCTGATCCTGCGGATCGCCCTCGCCGTCGCTGTCGCCGCGCTGCCGGCGGTGGCCGGCGCGACGCGCGAAGACGACCTCAAGGCATTGCGCGCGCGCATCGACGCGCTTCGCACGGAACTCGACAGCCGAGAATCCGACCGGCGGGAGGCGCGCGATGCCCTGCGCGCCTCGGAGACCGCGATCTCCGAGGCCACGCGCGCACTCGCCGGACTGGAGGCCGAGAGCCGGCAGCTGCGCGCCTCGGCGTCCCAGCTCGCGGAGCAGCAGCGGAGCCTCGAGCAGCAACTGGCGACGCGCCAGTCGGCACTCGGCCGGCTCCTCGCCGCGCGCGCGACGGTTCGCGCGCCGGATCTGGTGCGACTCGCGCTCTCCGGCGAAGACCCCAGCGAGGTCGCACGGCAGCTCTACTATCTCTCGGTGCTCTCCAAGGCGGCGGCGCGCGTCATCGAAGCGCACCGCGCCGGACTCGCCGAACTGGAACGGCTTCGCGGGGAGTCCGCGGCGCGGGCGAGCGAGTTGCGCGACGTCGAGGCACGGCAGCGCGCGGACCGCGAGCGCGTCCTGGCCGAGCGGCGGGAGCGGCGGCGCGTGCTCGAGCAGATCGCGGGGGCGTTGCGCACGGGACGGCGCCAGATCCAGCAGATGCAGGCGGATGAAAAGCGGCTGTCCCGCGTCGTCCAGGAAATCAGCCGCGTGCTCGCCAACCGCCCGGGCGCCGGATACCGGCAAGCGGAGCCGGCGCCGGCGCCGGGCGCCGCCGGGCAGCCCTTTGCCAACCTGCGCGGCACGCTGCGCTGGCCCGTGCGCGGGGAACTTGCGACGCGCGATCGCACACAAAGGAGCGTGCGAACCGGCTCGAAAGGCGTTTTCATCCGCGCACCCCAGGGGGACGCGGTCAGCGCAGTCGCTCAGGGCCGCGTCGTATTCGCCGACTGGATGCGCGGCTTCGGCAACCTGCTGATCATCGATCACGGCGACTCGTATCTCTCCGTGTACGGCCACAACGACTCGCTGCTCAAGCGGCCGGGCGACGCCGTCGGTTCCGGCGAGACCATCGCCACCGTGGGGGCGAGCGGTGGCCGCGAGGAATCGGGCGTATACTTTGAATTACGTCATCTGGGCGAGGCGGTAGATCCGTCCTCCTGGGTCCGGTCCCGGTGACGATTCAGCGGGCTCACACCGGCGGCATGAGGACGAAACCGATGGGCAGCAAGATCAGACAGTTTGGGCTGGTGGCGGTGGGTGTCGTCGCCGGCATCCTGTTGAGCCTCAATTTCCAGGCCGTTGCGGACCGCGCCACGCGTTCGCCGCTGCCGATCGCCGAGTTGCGCGCCTTCACGGAAGTGTTCGGGGCGATCAAGTCGAACTACGTCGAGCCGGTGGAGGACAAGCGCCTCATCACCGAGGCGATCAACGGCATGCTCTCCGGGCTCGACCCGCATTCGGCCTATCTCGATGCCGACGCGTTCAAGGATCTTCAGGTCAGCACGCACGGGCAGTTCGGCGGGCTCGGCATCGAGGTCGGNNTTCGTGAAGGTGATCTCGCCCATCGAGGACACGCCGGCGTTCCGCGCCGGGATCCGGCCGGGCGACCTGATCATCAAGCTCGACGACACGCCGGTGAAAGGCATGACGCTCCAGGATGCGGTGAAGCGCATGCGCGGCAAGCCGAACACGGCCATCGTGCTGACCATCGCGCGCAAGGGGGAATCGCAGCCGATCGTCGTGAGCCTGACGCGCGCCGTGATCAAGGTGCAGAGCGTAAAGTCGAAATTCATCGAACCGGGCTATGCGTGGGTGCGGATCTCGCAATTCCAGGAGGGCACCGCGGAGGGTCTGGTGAAGCATCTGGACGGGCTGTTCAAGCAGGGCCCGGTGAAGGGGCTCGTGCTGGATCTGCGCAACGATCCGGGCGGCCTGCTGTACGGCGCGGTCGCGGTGTCCGCCGCCTTCCTCCCCTCGAAGGTCCTCGTGGTGTCCACCGACGGGCGTGCCGAGGACACGCGGCGCAAGTATGTCGCGAGCGTGGACGACTACGCGGCGCGCGGCGGTCGGGACGACGCGCTGAGGAACCTGCCCGCGGCGGTGAAGACCGTGCCGATGGTGGTCCTCGTCAACGGCGGGTCGGCGTCGGCGTCGGAAATCGTCGCCGGCGCGCTGCAGGACCACAAGCGCGCGACGTTGATCGGCACGCAAACGTTCGGCAAAGGCTCCGTGCAGACGATCATGCCGCTGGGCAACCACACGGCGATCAAGCTGACGACGGCCCGCTACTACACGCCGAGCGGCCGGTCGATCCAGGCCAAGGGCATCACGCCGGACATCATCGTCGAGGAGCCGGGCACGGCTCCCCTGCTGCGCGTGCGCGAAGCCGACTTGCAGCGGCACCTGACGAACGGCGAGGAAAAGGAAGCCGACAAGACCGCGGCGCCGCGCGCCCATCCGACGACGCCGGGGGCGACGACGGACACGCCGCAGCGCGCGCCGCTGGAACTCGGATCGAAGGACGATTTCCAGCTGATCCAGGCGATTTCGCACCTCAAAGGCAAGCCGGTGCTCACCAAGCCGGCCGCAACGGTCGCCGAGAACAACAAGGGCGGCTGAGCGGCGGCGCAGCGCGGGGAGGGACCTCCTCCCTCCAACGCTTACGCCGCGGGGAGGATCCCGTCGCGCCGCAGGCGCGCGAGGATGATTTCCACTCCCTGCAGCGGCGTGCAATCCTGCGTGTCGATGACGAGGTCCGCGTCCAGCGGCGCCTCGTATGGGTCGCTCACACCCGTGAAGTCAGGCAGCACGCCTGCGCGGGCCTTCGCGTAGTGCCCCTTGGGATCGCGCCGCTCGCAGACCTCGACAGGCGTCGCGACGTGCACGAGCAGGAAATGGCCCGCAGCGGCGCCTCGCCGGCGCGCGTCGGCGCGTGCTGCGGCATAGGGCGCGATCTGCGCGCAGATCGCAACCCCGCCGTGCCGCGCAATTTCCGCAGCCACATAGCCGATGCGCAGCACGTTCAGGTCGCGGTGGGCACGCGAGTAGCCCAGTTCGCTCGACAGCAGCGTGCGCACGTCGTCGCCATCGAGCAGCGTCACGCGGCGCCCGAGNNCGATGACGCCGGCGCGCGCTTCGATTACGATGCGCCAGCGATGAACGACGAGCAGCTTCTGCGCTACAGCCGCCATATCCTGCTGCCCGAAATTGGCGTCGAGGGGCAGGGCCGGCTGCGCGCGGCGCACGCCCTCGTCATCGGTACCGGGGGCCTGGGTTGCCCCGCCGCGCTGTACCTCGCTTCCAGCGGCTTCGGCCGCCTGACGCTCGCCGATGGCGACCGCGTCGACCTGACCAACCTGCAGCGGCAGATCCTGTTTCGGACCGATTCGGTGGGCAAGCCGAAGGTGGAGGCTGCGCGCGTGGCGCTGGGCGCCGTGAATCCCGAAGTGGAGATCGTCGCCATTCAGGCACGCGTCGCGCCGGATGCGATGTCCGAGCTCGTGGCGGGCGTCGACGTCGTCCTGGACTGCTCGGACAACTTCGCGACGCGGCACGCGCTGAACCGTGCTTGCGTCGCGCAGCGCAGGCCGCTCGTGTCTGCAGCGGCGATCCGGTTCGATGCGCAGATCACGGTGTTCGACCTCCGCAAGCCGCAGGCGCCGTGCTATGCGTGCCTGTTTCCCGAAGACGGCGAAATCGAGGATGTGCAGTGCGCCGTGATGGGCGTGTTTGCGCCGCTCACCGGGATTGCCGGCACCTTGCAGGCGATGGAGGCGATCAAGCTGGTCGCCGGCATCGGCGAGACGCTTGCCGGGCGGCTTTTGCTGTTCGACGCGCGGAGCGCCGAGTGGCGGACCGTCAAAGTGGCGAAGGATCCCGGCTGCGCCGCCTGCGGCGGCCACTCGGGCTGAGC
>DKBI01000032.1 GCA_002451175.1 Betaproteobacteria bacterium UBA6904 | reverse complement strand
GGCGAAGGCGGCTACCAGGTCGGCGGCTTTCCCCCGGGCTGGGCCGAATGGAACGACAAGTACCGCGACACCATGCGCGCCTACTGGAAGGGGGACGGCGGCAAGATCGGCGAATTTGCCATGCGCCTCACGGGTTCGAGCGACCTGTACGGCCGCTCCGGGCGCAATCCGTACGCGAGCATCAACTACATCACCTCGCACGACGGCTTCACGCTGCGGGACCTGGTCTCCTACAACGACAAGCACAACGCGGCCAACGGCGAGGACAACCGCGACGGGCACAACAACAACCTGTCCTGGAACTGCGGCGCCGAGGGCGACACGCAGGACCCGGAGATCCTCGCGCTGCGCGCGCGGCAGCAGCGCAATTTTCTCGCCACGCTGCTGCTGTCGCAGNNTACTGCCAGGACAACGAGATCTCCTGGCTCGACTGGCAGCTCGACGCCGGGCAGCGCCAGCTGCTCGCGTTCGCGCAGCGGGTGATCGCCTTGCGGCGCTCCCACCCGGTGTTCCGGCGGCGGGACTTCTTCGCAGGCCAGGCGATTCACGGCAGCGACGCGAAGGACATCCACTGGCTGAAGCCGGACGGCACCGAGATGAGCGACCACGAGTGGTCGCACGATTTCGCCCGCTGCCTCGGCGTGTATCTCTCCGGCGCGAGCCTGACTGAGACCGACACGCGCGGCCGCCGGCTGTACGACGACGATTTCCTGATCCTGTTCAGCGCGCACCACGAGGCGCTCGAGTTCATGCTCCCGCCGACCTCGGACGGCACCCGGTGGTTCCCGCTGCTCGACACGGCGCGCGAAGACGGCGTGCCGGAGCTGCCGTCGATCGAGCCCGGGGCGCCGTATCTGCTCCGCTCGCGTTCGCTCGTGCTGCTGCTGCACGTGATCGCGCGATGAGCCCGCTGCGCACGCGCCACGTCATGCCCTTCGGGGCGGAAGCGCGCCCCGGGCAGGCCACCCGCTTTCGGCTCTGGGCGCCCGCGGCCGCGCGCGTCGATCTCGTGCTCGCCTCCGACGCGGCGCGCGCCGAGCTGCCGATGGCGCCGATCGACGGCGGGTGGTACGAGTGCGTCACCGAGGGCCCGGCCGGCACGCGCTACGGCTATCGCATCGACGGCGGCATCATCGTTCCGGATCCCGCCTCGCGCGCCAACCCCGAGGACGTGCACGCCGCGAGCCAGGTCGTCGATCCGCAGGCCTTCGAATGGCAGGACGCGCAATGGCGCGGCCGCCCCTGGGAGCAGGCGGTGCTCTACGAGCTGCATCTCGGCACGTTCACGCCGCAAGGCACGTTCGCCGCGGCGATCGAGCGGCTGGACGACCTCGCGGCGCTCGGCGTCACGGCGCTCGAGCTGATGCCGGTCGCGGACTTCCCCGGGCGACGCAACTGGGGCTACGACGGCGTGCTGCCGTTCGCCCCGGACGCGTCGTACGGCGCGCCCGACGATTTCAAGCGGCTGGTGGAGGCGGCGCATGCGCGCGGCCTGATGGTGCTGCTCGACGTCGTCTACAACCACTTCGGGCCGGAGGGCAACTACCTGCACCTGTACGCGCCGCAGTTCTTCAACGCGGCGCACCACACGCCGTGGGGCGCGGCGATCAATTTCGACGGCCCCGACAACCGCACGGTGCGCGATTTCTTCGTCCACAACGCGTTGTACTGGGTGGAGGAGTTCCGCCTCGACGGCCTGCGGCTCGACGCGGTGCACGCCATCCGCGACGCGAGCGACCCGGACATCGTCGTGGAGATCGGCCGTGCGCTTGCCGAAGGGCCGGGCCGAACGCGCGAGGTCCACCTCGTGCTCGAGAACGACGCCAATCAGGCGCGCTACCTCGCGCGCGCGGCGCAGAGCGGCCGGCCGCTGTGCGCCACCGCGCAATGGAACGACGATGCGCATCACGCGCTGCACGTGCTCGCCACCGGCGAGGCCGACGGCTACTACGCGGACTACGCCGACGCGCCGCTCGCGCGCCTCGGCCGCGCGCTCGTCGAGGGCTTCGTCTACCAGGGGGAGCCGTCGCCCTTCCGCGGCGGGGCCCCGCGCGGCGAGCCGAGCGCGCACCTGCCGGCGGCCGCGTTCGTCAACTTCCTGCAGACGCACGACCAGGTGGGCAACCGCGCGTTCGGCGAGCGCGTCGCGGCGCTCGCACCGGAACCGCGCGCCCGCGCCGCCCTCGCCTGCCTGGCGCTTTCCCCGCAGGTGCCGATGCTCTTCATGGGCGAGGAGTTCGCGGCGTCCACGCCGTTCCTGTTCTTCTGCGACTTCGGCCCCGAGCTGGCCGAGGCCGTGTCGCGCGGCCGGCGCGAGGAGTTCGCGCAATTCGCGGCGTTCCACGATCCGGCGGCGCGCGCGCGCATCCCGGATCCGAACGACGCGGCGACGTTCGAGGCGTCGCGCCTGCGCTGGGAAGAGCGCGAGCGCGCGCCGCACCGTGGACAACTCGAGCTCACGGCGCGGCTGCTCGCCCTGCGCCACGCGCACCTCGTGCCGCGGCTCGCGTCGCTGACGAGCGGGACGTTCGTGATCGTCAACGGCGCGCTGCACGCGGAGTGGGCGTTTGCCGACGGGGCCCGCTGGCATGTCGCGGTGAACTTCTCGCCGGATCCGGCCGTGATGCCGGTCGCGCCGCGCGGCGCGCCGCTCTACGCCGAAGGCGCCACGGCCGTCGGCGAGGCGCTCCATCTCGCCCACGGCGGCGTGCAGGTGAGCCTCGAGCAGCCGTGAGCGAAGCGCGCGCGACGCTCGAGCGGCTGTGCGGGCTGTGCGGGATCGCCACCGGCTACCACGACGTCTTCGGCCACTGGCGCGAGGTCCCGGAAACCAGCCTGGTCGCGCTGCTTGCAGAACTCGACGTGGACGCCGGCTCCGCCGCGCGGGCGGCCGCCGCGGAACAGGCGCTGCGCGCGGCCGCCGCGCAGCAGACGCTTGCGCCAGTCATTCGCGTCGCACCCGATCAGGCGCCATGGACCGTGCGGGCGCGCATCGCCTCGCCCGTGGCCGGCCAGCGTCTCACCTGGCGCCTGGCCCTGGAGGACGGGGCCCGCCACGAGGGCGAGCTCGACGCCGCCACCGAGCCTCTGGCCGAGCGCGACATCGACATTCCGGTCGCGCTGCCGGCCGGCTACCACCGGCTCGAGCTGTTCGACCCGGCGCGGCGGCGCGGCTTTCTCGGCGAAGCGCTGCTCGTCGTCGCCCCCGCGCGTTGCTTCCTGCCGACCTCGGTCGACGAAGGTCCCGGATTGTGGGGTCCGGCGGTGCAGCTGTATGCCCTGCGCTCCGAGCGCAACTGGGGCATCGGCGATTTCGGCGACCTCGGGCGGCTGGTCGAGCAATGGTCGGCGCTCGGCGCGGGATGCATCGGGCTCAATCCGCTGCACGCCCTGTTCCCGCACAATCCGGCGCACGCCAGTCCCTACAGCCCGTCGTCGCGGCTGCGCCTCAACGTGCTGTACGTCGACGTCGAGGCGATCGCCGATTTTGCGGACTGCGCCGAGGCGCGGCGGCGCGTCCAGTCGCCGGATTTCCAGGCGCGTCTCGCCGCACTGCGCGCCGCGGACATGGTCGACTATCGCGGCGTGGCGGGCGCCAAGTTCGAGGTGCTCGAGCTGCTCTACCGGCACTTCCGCGAGCACCACGAGCGGCGCGGCAGCGCGCGGGCGCGCGCGTTCCGCACGTTCCAGTCGCAGCAGGGCGAGTCGCTGCGCCGTCACGCGCTGTGCGAGGCGCTGCAGGAGCATTTCCATCGCGCCGACGCGAACGTCTGGGGCTGGCCGGTGTGGCCCGAGCCCTATCGCGACCCGGCCTCCGCGGAGGTCGCGCGCTTCTGCGCCGAAAACCTGGAGCGGGTCGAGTATTTCGAGTACCTGCAGTGGCAGGCCGAGCTGCAGCTCGGCCAGGCCGCCGCGCGCTGCCGATCGCTCGGCATGGGCGTCGGACTGTACCTCGACCTGGCGGTGTCCGTGGATCGCGCGGGCTCCGACACCTGGGCGCAGCGCGCCTGCTTCGCGCTCGGCGCGAGCGTCGGCGCCCCTGCCGACGACTTCAACCTGAAGGGGCAGAACTGGGGCCTGCCGCCGCTGCGACCCGATCGCCTGCGCGCCAGCCGCTATGCGCTGTTCATCCAGGCGCTGCGCGAATCGATGCGCCACGCCGGCGCGATCCGCATCGACCACGTCATGGCGCTGATGCGCCTGTTCTGGATCCCCCAGGGCGCGAGCGCGCTGGCGGGCGCGTACGTGCACTACGCGCTCGACGAGCTGATGGCCATCCTGGTCCTGGAGAGCCATCGCAACCAGTGCATCGTCATCGGCGAGGATCTCGGCACGGTGGCCGACGAGGTGCGCGCCGCGCTCACCGCGGCCGGCGTGTTCTCGTACCGGCTGTTCTACTTCGAGCGCGCGCACGACGGCGAGTTCAAGCGGCCGGCCGATTACCCGCGGGAGGCGCTGGTCGCCGCGAGCACGCACGACCTGCCCACGCTCGCGGGCTGGTGGGCGGAGCACGATCTGCGCCTGCGCGAATCG
>DKBI01000203.1 GCA_002451175.1 Betaproteobacteria bacterium UBA6904 | reverse complement strand
TTCGAGGTGACGCGATAGCGCGCCATGTCGAGCGCGATGGATTTCGACAGCGCGGCGATGCCGAGCTTGGCGGCGGCGTAGTTGGCCTGGCCGAAGTTGCCGATCAGGCCGGAGGTGGAGGTCATGTGCACGTAGCGCCCGCCGCCCTGGCTCTTGAAGTAGGGCGCCGCCGCGCGCGAGACGTAGAAGGTGCCGTTCAGGTGAACGTCGATGACGGCCTTCCATTCCTCCACGGACATGTTGAAGAAGAACCGGTCGCGGAGGATGCCGGCGTTGTTGACCACGGCGTCGATGCGCCCGAACGCGTCGATCGCCGTCTTCACGATGCGGTTGGCGGACTCCCAGTCCGCGACGCTGTCGGTGCTGGCCGCCGCGGTGCCGCCGGCCGCCGTGATCTCGTCGACCACGCGCTGCGCGGGGCCCGTGTCGCGGCCCTCGCCGGCGACCGATGCGCCGATGTCGTTGACCACGACCTTCGCGCCGTGCGCCGCCAGGGCGAGCGCGAAGTCGCGCCCGATGCCGCCGCCTGCGCCGGTCACCACCACCACCTTGTCGTTGAGCATCACGGCCTGGTCCTTGGTCGGTCCTGTTCGGTCATCGCGAACTGTTTCATTCCGCCTGCGGCGCTGTCAATCCAAGAATCGCTATCATGCCGGGCATGACGACCGACGAATCCAGCGCACCGCGCCTCGACCTCAGCGGCGCCGTGGCGACGATCGAATTCTGCCGCCCGCGGCAGGCCAACCGCGTCGAGCCCGGGGACCTCGAGGTGCTGCACGGGCATCTGGCGCGGATCGAGGCCGACGCGGCGATCCGCGTTCTCGTGTTCCGCGGCCGCGGCAAGCATTTCAGCGCGGGCTACACCATCCAGGCGCTGGCGGGCGGCGAGGGGCGCGCGAGCGGCGGCGGGGGCTTCGAGCGCCTGGTGAACCGGGTCGAGGATCTGGGGGCGGTGACCATTGCGGCGCTGAACGGCGGCGTCTACGGCGGCTCGACCGACCTTGCGCTCGCCTGCGATTTTCGCATCGGCGTGCCCGGGGCCGAGATGCTGATGCCGGCCGCGCGCCTCGGCCTGCACTACTACGAGCGCGGGCTGTACCGCTACGTGTCGCGGCTTGGGCTGAACCACGCCAAGGCGCTGTTCCTCACGGCAGGCAGGATCGACGCGCGCCGCATGCTGGAGATCGGCTATCTCACCGAGCTCGTCGAGCCCGAGCAGCTCGACGCGCGGGTGCAGGAGCTGGCCGCGACGATCGCGGGCCTCGCGCCGCTGGCGGTCGCCGGCATGAAGCGCGCCCTGAACGAGATCGCCCGCGGGGCGCTCGACGTGCCGGCCCTGCGCGCGCGGATCGCGCAGAGCACGGCTTCGGAGGACCTGCGCGAGGGTGTGCTCGCCTGGCAGGAAAAGCGGCCGCCGCGTTTCACCGGGCGTTGATCTGGCGCAGGCTGGGTGCGCCGGGCGCCCGGTATAATTGCGCGCCTTTCCATCCCCATTTTTCGTCCTGGACGGCCTGATGAAAATTCTCGTGCCCGTGAAGCGCGTGGTGGACTACAACGTCAAGGTGCGCGTCAAGAGCGACGGCACCGGCGTCGAGACCGCGAACGTGAAGATGTCGATGAACCCGTTCGACGAGATTGCCGTCGAAGAGGCGATCCGCCTGCGCGAGGCGGGCGTGGCGACCGAGGTGGTCGCGGTGTCCTGCGGCCTGGCGGCCTGCCAGGAGACGCTGCGCACCGCGCTCGCCATCGGTGCCGATCGCGCCGTGCTCGTCGAGAGCGACGCGGAGCTGCAGCCGTTGGCGGTGGCGAAGCTGCTCAGGGCGGTCTGCGAGAAGGAACAGCCGCAGGCGGTGATTCTCGGCAAGCAGGCGATCGACGACGACGCCAACCAGACCGGCCAGATGCTCGCCGCGCTGCTCGGCTGGGGGCAGGCGACGTTCGCTTCCAAGGTGCAGATTGCCGAGGGGCGCGCGCAGGTGACGCGCGAGGTGGACGGCGGCCTGGACACCCTCTCGGTCAAGCTGCCCGCGGTCATCACCACCGACCTGCGGCTCAACGAGCCGCGCTACGTCACGCTGCCGAACATCATGAAGGCGAAGAAGAAGCCGCTCGAGACGCTCAAGCCGGACGCGCTCGGCGTCGATGTCGCGCCGCGGCTGAAGACCCTGAAGGTGGTCGAGCCGCCCAAGCGGCAGGCGGGCGTGAAGGTGCCGGATGCGAAGGCCCTCGTCGACAAGCTGCGCAACGAAGCGAAGGTGATCTGATGACGGTCCTCGTTCTGGCGGAACACGACAACAAGGCGCTCAAGAAGGCGACCCTCAGCACCGTCGCCGCAGCGCAGAAGCTGGGCGGCGACGTTCACCTCCTGGTCGCGGGACATGGCTGCGGCGACGCGGCGAAGGCGGCCGCGCAGGTGCCGGGCGTCGCCAAGGTCCTGCACGCCGATGCGCCGCAACTCGACGACGAGATCGCGGAGAACGTCGGCGCGCTCATCGCGTCGCTGGCCAAGGGCTACACGCACGTGCTCGCGCCGGCGACCTCCAACGGCAAGAACGTCACGCCGCGCGCGGCGGCGCTGCTCGACTGCCAGCAGATTTCGGAGATCGTCGCCGTCGTGTCGCCCGACACGTTCGTGCGGCCGATCTACGCCGGCAACGCGCTGGCGACCGTGCAGTCGGCGGACGCGATCAAGTTCGTCACGGTGCGCGCCACCGGGTTCGACGCGGTCGCGGCGACGGGCGGATCGGCCGCGGTCGAGACGGTCGCCGCGCCGGCGGACTCCGGGTTGAGCCGGTTCGTGGGCCGCGAGGTGGCGAAGTCCGAGCGTCCGGAGCTGACCTCGGCGCGCGTCGTCGTCTCCGGCGGTCGCGGCATGGGATCCGGGGAGAACTTCAAGCTGCTCGAGCCGCTGGCCGACAAGCTGAACGCGGCGATGGGCGCGTCGCGCGCCGCGGTGGACGCGGGTTTCGTGCCCAACGACTGGCAGGTGGGGCAGACCGGCAAGATCGTCGCCCCGGAACTCTACCTGGCGATCGGCATTTCCGGCGCCATTCAGCACCTCGCNNCGAGGAGGCGCCGATCTTCCAGGTGGCGGACTATGGCGTCGTCGGCGACCTGTTCAAGATCGTGCCGGAGTTGATCGAAGAGCTGAACAAGCCCTGATCGGGCGAACGGAGCAAGACCATGAGCACCTACACCGCCCCCCTCAAGGACATGAGCTTCGTGCTCAACGAGCTGGCTGGGCTGAGCCAGGTGGCGAAGCTGCCCGGCTGCGAGGAAGCCACGCCCGATACGGTCGAGGCCATACTTGAGGAAGCTTCTAAGTTTGCTTCCGAAGTACTTGATCCATTGAATTATTCTGGCGACCAAGAGGGCTCCGTGCTGCGCGATGGCGCGGTCAGGACCCCCAAGGGATTCAAGGAGGCCTACCGCCAGTACGTCGAGGGGGGGTGGGGCGCGTTGCCGGTCGCTGCGGAGTGGGGCGGGCAGGGCCTGCCGAAACTCGTCGCCACGCCCGTCGAGGAGATGTGGTGCAGCTCGAACATGAGCTTCTCGCTGTGCCCCATGCTGACCCAGGGCGCCCTGCACGCCGTCGAGCTGCGCGGCTCGGAGGCCCTGCAGAAGACCTTCCTGCCGAAGATGGCGAGCGGCGAGTGGACCGGCACCATGAACCTGACCGAACCGCAGGCGGGTTCGGACCTCGCGCTGCTGCGCACCCGCGCCGAGCGCGAGGGCGACCATTACCGGATCACCGGGCAGAAGATCTTCATCACCTTCGGCGAGCACGACTACACGGACAACATCGTCCACCTGGTACTCGGCCGCACGCCGGATGCGCCGGAGGGCGTGAAGGGCAT
>DKBI01000332.1 GCA_002451175.1 Betaproteobacteria bacterium UBA6904 | reverse complement strand
TGGTGGCAGACCGAGACGGGCGGCCACCTCATCACGCCGCTGCCGGGGGCCACGCCGACCAAGCCGGGCTCCGCGACGCTGCCTCTGCCGGGCATCGTTGCGGACATCGTGGACGAGACCGGGCAGTCGGTGGGCCGCGGCAAGGGCGGCATTCTCGTCATCAAGCGACCCTGGCCGTCCATGATCCGGACGATCTGGGGCGATCCCGAGCGTTTCAAGAAGACGTACTACCCCGCCGACTTCAAGGGCAAGTACTACCTCGCCGGCGATGGCGCAAGCATGGACGAAGAGGGCTACTACCGGATCGTCGGCCGGATCGACGACGTGCTNNGGCAAGATCATGCGGCGCCTGCTGCGCTCCATCGCCAAGGGCGAGGAGATCAAGCAGGATGTCTCGACGCTCGAGAACCCGGCGATTCTGGACCAGCTGAAGAAGTCCACCTGAACCCGGGGCGGCGTGGCCGCAGCTGAGCAGCTCCTCCAGGCAACGGCCGACACGCTGCGGCTGCACGCGCCGTTCGACGGCATGGAGGCGGACGCGCTGCGCTTCCTCGCCGGGCGCGTGCGGCTGGCGTATTTCGCGAAGGACGCGGAGATTGCCGGTCCGGGGCAGGGGATCGTCACGCGCCTGCACATCGTCAAGCAGGGCGTGGTGCAGGGCAGCCCGACCGTGGCGATGCGCTCGGAGAAGCTGGTGGATCTGGTCCACGGCCCCGGCGAGTGCTTTCCGATCGGCGCGTTGCTCGGCCGGCGCGAGACGGCGTACCGCTACGTCGCCCAGGGCGACGTGTTCACCTATGAGCTGGCCGAGGCGGATTTCCAGGAACTGCTCGGGCGCAGCGCGCGCTTCCAGCGGTTTTGCACCGACTATCTCGCCTCGCTGGTCGCGCAATCGCAGCGCGCGCTGCGCGCGCAAGTGGCGGACACGCTGGCCGACGAGAGCCGCATGGTGGCGCCGCTGCGCCAGCTGGTCGCCCGCGAGCCGGTGGCCTGCGGACCCGAGGTGCCGATTCGCATCGTGCTGCAGATGATGCATGCGCAGCGTATCGGCTCGATGATCGTGGTGGACGGCCAGCGCGTGCCGATCGGCATCTTCACGCATCCCGACCTGCTCGAGCGCGTCGCGCTGGCGGGCAAGGACGTGTCCGAGCCGATCGCCAGCGTCATGACGCCGAACCCGATCGTGCTCGATGCGGAGGCGCCGATCTATGCCGCCGCGCTGGCGATGGCGCAGCACGGCATTCGCCACGTCGTGCTGGCGAGCGACGCCAAGCTGACGGGGGTGATCTCGGAGCGCGATCTGTTCGCCATGCAGCGCGTCAGCCTGCGCCGCGCTGCCGAGCGCATTCGAGGCGTGCACGAGATCTCGGCGCTGGCCGAGGCGGCCTACGACGTGCGGCAGCTCTCCGGCAGCCTGCTCGCGCAGGGCATGAACGCCGAGCAGCTGACGCAGATCATCACGGCGCTGAACGACAGTCTCGTGCAGCGCGCCGTCGAGCTGGCCGCCCGGCATCACCGCATCGAGGGCCGCTATTGCTGGCTGGCCCTCGGCAGCGAGGGGCGCATGGAGCAGACGCTCGCGACGGATCAGGACAACGCGCTGATCATCGAGGAGGGCGGCGACGTGGCGCGGTATCTCGCGTTTGCCGACGAAGTCAATCGGGCGCTGGATGCCTGCGGGTTTCCGCTGTGCAAGGGGGACATCATGGCGCGCAACGCGAAATGGTGCCTGACCCTCGGCGAATGGCGCGAGACGTTCACGCACTGGGTGCAGAGCCCGATTCCCGAGGCGCTGCTCAACGCCGCGATCTTCTTCGATTTTCGTGCGCTCGCCGGGGAGCCGGAGTTCGCCGGGGCATTGCGCGACTGGCTGCTCGTGCAGACCGCGGCCAATCCCGCATTTCTGCGTGCGGTGACGACGAACGCCCTGCAGGCAAAGCCGCCGCTCGGTCTCTGGCGTGATTTCGTCACCGATGACTCGCCGGAGTTTCCGGGGACGCTGGACCTGAAGAAGCTCGGCGTCCGGCCGTTCGTCGACGTGGCGCGCGTCTGGTCCCTCGCGCACCGTCTGCCGCAGACCGGCACGACCGAGCGCCTGCGCGCGGCCGCGCGGGCCGGCGTGCTGCCCGTCGATGAAGCGGGCTCGGCGACGGAAGCCTTCCACTTCATCCAGACACTGCGGCTGCGCCACCAGCACTTCGACCGACCGGCNNGCTCGGCGCGTGGTGGCGCCGCCTGCGGGGCGAACCGCAGCCAGGCGCTGCCGCGTCGCGCTGGATCGTGGTCGATTGCGAAACGAGCGGCCTCGACGTCGCCAAGGACCGCCTGCTGTCGATCGGCGCGGTCTGCGTCTGCGACGGGCGCGTTGAATTTGCCGACAGCTTCGCGGTGCTTCTGCGCCAGGACCAGGCAAGCGACGCCGCCAACATCCTCGTGCATGGCATCGGCGGGGAAGCGCAGGTCCGTGGCGACGATCCGCATGCGGCCATCGGCCGCTTCGTCGATTTCGCCGCGGATTCGCCGCTCGTCGCGTTTCACGCCGCGTTCGACCGAGGCATGCTCGAGCGCGCGGCGCGCGAGGCGGGAATGCGCTGGAAACGCCCGTGGCTCGACGTCGCGGAACTGCTGCCGGTGCTGTTCGCCGATCGCGCCAAGGGGGCGAGCGGCCTGGACGGCTGGCTCGACGCGTTCGACATTGCGCATCCGGCGCGGCACGATGCCGTGGGCGACGCGTACGCCACGGCGCAACTCTTCCAGATCGCGCTCGACAAGGCGTTGCGCGAGGGGTTTGTCACGGTGAGCGACGTGCTCGGTGCCGCGGCCTCGGCCAAGTGGATGCGCGGCTGAACCGTTCGCATACAATCCGCCGCTCCTATGCTCGCCGACATCATTGCAACGCTGCGCATGCTGGTGGAGATCAACCTGTTCGCGCTGCTCGGGCAGGGCGTGCTCCACGTGCTGCCCGGCGTCGATCCCCGGACCAATGTCTTCTATCTGATCGTCAAGACCATCGCGTCGCCGGCGATGCGCCTGGCGCGCTGGATCTCGCCGAAGTTCGTGCTGGACCGTCACATCGGCTGGGTNNGCCGCCATGGAAGTCGGCTGAGCGGCCGCCTTATTGCGGCGCAATAAACGCGTCGTCGTTATCGCTGAATCCGCACCGCCGCGCGTTTTGTAAGCGCACTGTAAGTTTTCCACCTCAGGATGGCTGCCGCGCAGGGAGACCGCGTACGCTCGCGCGTGGCGCGAGCGGACCATACCGAGAGGGAGGCGTCGATGAAGCTCACGGAGAGGCACAAGGAGTACTGGCAGAAGAACCTGCGGCTGACGTGGATCCTGCTGATCATCTGGTTTGTCGTGACCTATGTGATCGGCTATCTCGCGATCGATCTGCAGAGCGTCACGTTCCTGGGGTTTCCAGTCGCGTTCTACATGGGGGCGCAGGGATCGCTCGTGATCTACGTCGCGATCATCGCGTACTACGCGCGGTACATGAACCAGCTTGACCGCGAATACGGTGTGCACGAGGGAGAAGACGAATGACAAACGGCGCCACGCAAGCCTTCAGCCAGAAGGCCTTCACGCAGTCCCTCAAGAAGTACTACACCTTCTACACNNGCCGACTGGATGAGCGCGGCGTCCTTCATCGGGATGGCGGGCTCGCTGTACATCCTCGGGTATGACGGGCTCGCGTTCATCATGGGTTGGACGGGCGGCTACTGCCTCGTGGCCCTGTTCCTTGCCCCGTACCTGCGCAAGTTCGGGCAGTTCACGATCCC
>DKBI01000120.1:2461-2603 GCA_002451175.1 Betaproteobacteria bacterium UBA6904 | reverse complement strand
CCAGTGCTCGCGCATCCAGTTGCGGCGGCCCTCGGCCTCGCCCGAATCCATGAGCAATTCGAACGTCAGGCGCACCTTCGGCAGGTGCGCCGGGTCCAGCTGCATGCGCACCAGGCGCCGCGTGTCCGGGTTCATCGTCGTT
>DKBI01000120.1:0-2408 GCA_002451175.1 Betaproteobacteria bacterium UBA6904 | reverse complement strand
CTTCGCCGAGCCGCCCGCCGAATCGCCCTCGACGAGGAACAGCTCGTTGCGCGAGGTGTCGTCGGAGGCGCAGTCGACGAGCTTGCCCGGCAGCGTGGCGACCCCCGAGCTCTTCTTGCGCTCGTACTTCTTGCCGCGCGACAGCCGCGCCATCGCCTGCTCGATCGCCAGGTCGACGATCTTCCTGCCCTCGTCGGGATGCTGGCTGAGCCACAGCTCGAAGGCGTCGTGCACGCACAGCTCGAGGAGCTTCGAGGCGTGGCGCGTGGTGAGCTTCTCCTTGGTCTGGCCGTGGAACTGCGTGCGCACGATGCGCGCCGAGAGCGTAAAGCAGGCGCGGCTCCAGAGATCGTCGGCGATCAGCTTGACGCCCTTCGGCGTCAGGCTGCGGGTGTCCATGAAGGCGACGAGCGCATCGAAGATGCCGTTGCGGAAACCCGCCTCGTGCGTGCCCCCGGAGCGCGTCGGGATCAGGTTGACGTGGCTGTCGGCGAACACGTCGCCGTCGGTGACCCAGCCGATCGCCCACGCGGCGCCCTCGCCCGCCTCGATGTCCGCGAGCTCCGCCGCGGTCTTCTCGTCGAAGTGCTTCTCGCCGGCGAACAGCGGCGCGACGAGCTCGCGGCCGGCGAGCATGAAATCGAAGTACTGCGCCATGCCGCGCTCGTAGCGCCAGCTCCGGTCCTCGCGCCCCTCGACCTTCAGCTCGGTGGTCAGGCCGGGCAGCAGGTAGGCCTTGGAGCGCACCAGGTGCTCGAGCTCGGCGAGCGGCACGCTCGGCGAATCGAAGTACTTCGCGTCCGGCCACAGGCGCACGACCGTCCCGGTGCGGCGCGCGTCCTTCGCCTTCTCGCTCTTCAGCTTCTGCCGGAGCTCGCCGTCCGCGAAGGCCACGGTGTGCTTCTGGCCGTTGCGGTACACGGTGACCTCGCAGCGCGTCGACAGCGCGTTCGACACCGCGACGCCGACCCCGTGCAGGCCGCCGGAGACGTGATACACGGCGTCGCCCGACTTCGCGAACTTGCCGCCGGCGTGCAGCATGGTGAACGCCACCTCGACCGCCGGCTTCTTCTCCACCGGGTGCATGTCCACGGGCACGCCGCGGCCCTCGTCCTCGACCTGGTAGGAACCGTCCTTGAACACGCTCACGGTGATGCGCTTGCCGAACCCGGCGAGCGCCTCGTCGATGGCGTTGTCGATCGCCTCCTGCACGATGTGCAGCGGGTGGATGGTGTGCGTGTACATGCCCGGCATGCGGCGCACGGGCTCGAGGCCCTTGAGGGCCTGGATGGCAGAAGCGTCGTAGACCTGCTTGGCCATGGATCTAGTGGCGAACGGCGTGTTCTCTACTAGATATTGTAGCGCGCACGCCGCGCGATGCCGGCCCCGACGCCCTGGCGCGCGCGCCGCGGCTAGCGCAGCAGGCCGATTTCGCGCAGGTAGCGCTGCACGCCGGCGTGGATCAGCGCCGCGCGCGGCGCCGCGGCGACCGTGTTCGCGGCAGTCGTCTCCTTCGCCTGCGCCAGGCGCGCCGCGAGCGCGCCTTCCGCCTGGTGCAGCGCGCGCGCGAGCCGGTAGCCCGTCTCCTCCGGCAGGTCGGCGCGAGCCAGCACGAAACTCCAGGAACCAATCGTCGGCAGCGGCCGGTCCAGGCCCGCATAGGCCCCGGCCGGCATGGTCATCGCCTTGAGATCGGGATTGCGCTCCAGAATGCGCGCGATCTCGTCGGCGCTCGGCGCGATGAAGCGCGCGCCCGCCTGAGCGAGGGTCGCGAAGCCGGGCCAGCCGATGCCCGCACCCCAGAGCGCCGCCGCGCGGCCATCGCGCACCATCTCGGGACCGTCGGCCGCCTTCTGCAGCGTGATCGGCTGCACCGCCACCCCGAGCGCCGCGAGCACGTTGTGGCCCATGAGGGTAAGCCCGGACCCCTCGGCGCCGAGGGCGACCGGTTTGCCGCGCAAGTCGGCGATGACGCGCGCCGGGCTGTCGGCCGGGACGGCGAACAGTCCCGGCGAGGCGTACATGGCCGCGACGATGCGCAGCGCGTTGTCGGGCTTCGCAAGCTGCCGGCTCGCCACCTCGCCGGCGACGAGCGCGATGTCGAGCTTGCCCGCCTCCAGCAACGGCACGTTCTCGGTGCTGCCCTTGGTGTTGCGGGCTTCGACGCGCAGGGTCGGTTCCTGCGCGTTCACCGCTTCCGTGAACGCCGCGCCGTACACGGGAAATCCACCGCCGGGCGTTGCCGTGCCGAGCACGATCGCCATCACGAGCGCGCTCATGTCAGCCGAGAAGCGGCATGTGGAAGCCCGGCGCCGGCGTGTCCTGGTGCGGCCAGCGCGTGGTCACCACCTTGGTGCGCGTGTAGAACTTCGTGCTCTCGACGCCGTGCACGTGCAGATCGCCGAACA
>DKBI01000048.1 GCA_002451175.1 Betaproteobacteria bacterium UBA6904 | reverse complement strand
GTCACCGGCAGCATGGGCAGCCCCGCGCGCGCGTAGTCCTCGGTGCGGTAGAGCGCCAGCGACCAGAAATGCGGCGGCGTCCACGCGAAGATGATGAGGAACAGCAGCAGCGCCTCCGTCGTCACCTCGCCCGTCACCGCGGCCCAGCCCAGCACCGGCGGCATGGCGCCGGACGCGCCGCCGATGACGATGTTCTGCGGCGTCGCCGGCTTGAGGAACACCGTGTAGACGACCGCGTAGCCGACGAAGGTGGCGAGCGTCAGCCACATGGTCAGCTCGTTGACGTAGCGCGCGAGCAGCCACAGACCCGCGCCGCCCACCGCGCCCGCGAAGAGGAGCGTCTGCAGCGCACTCAACTCGCCGCGCGGCAGCGGGCGCCAGCGCGTGCGCTGCATCACCGCATCGATCCGCTGCTCGACGAGGCAGTTCACCGCCGCCGCCGCGCCCGCCACGAGGGCGATGCCCACCGTGGCCGCCAAAAGCAGGGGCAGCGGCGCACCGGCCGGCGTCGCCAGCAGCATGCCGATGAACGCGGTAAAGACGATGAGCGACACGACGCGCGGCTTGGTCAGCCGATAGAACGCGCGCGCGCGCTGCGCGAAGCCGCGGGCGACGGGGGACTGAAGCGTCTGGGTGGTCATGGCGTCAAAGGGCGCGCAGTTTATCACGGGGTCAGCCGAAGCCCGAGTACTTCAGGAGCCGCTCGAGATCCTTGACCATGCGCCCGGGATCCGGATCGCGGGGAAACCGCATCATCAGGTTGCCGAGCGGATCCACGAGCCAGATGTGCGCGGCCAGCGCGTCGTCCGCGGCGAACGCGCCCGCTGGCAACGCGTCGGCTCTTGCGAGCCGCGTGCCCTCGATGGCCGCGAGAAGTTCCGCGCGCGGCGCCACAGCATCGGTGACGAACCAAAGCCGCTCGATGCGGCCCGCGCCGACGCCCTGCGCGCGGCGAACCTGGCGCATGTAGTAGAGCTTCTGCTCGCAGCGCGCTTCGCAGGCACCGCCGTCGAACTGCACCAGGATCCACTTGCCCCGCAACGCAGCCACGGGCGCCGCGGTCAGCGGACGCGGCGCGAGCAGCGTGCCGTAATTCGCTGTCGTTCCGGGTGCCAGTCCGGCGACGTAGGCGAGCCAGCCGACCGCCACCGGCAGCGCGAACAACGCCCCGATCGCGAGCAGCGCCCGGCGCCCGCGGCGGCGCGTTCCGTCAGCCGACGGCGGGCCCATCGTTCGGCGGGCGGCGGCGGATGCTCAGCACGATGAACAGCACCGCGGACAGCGCGGCGAGCGAGTACCACTGCAAGGCGTACATTTCATTCTTCAGGTATCCGGTTTCCGCACGCTCCCAGTCCCGATCGAGGCCGTCCGCGAGAGCGCTCGTCTGCTCGATGAGGACCGGCGCCGTGGAAATTCCGGACCAGGCGGCGAACTTCTCGCGGCTCAGGTTTTGCCACACGCACGCGGCGCCGCCCGGCGGGCAGCCTGCCTGGGGTCCCGCATCCAGGTACTGCGGCAGGCGCTCCAGCGCGAGCCCCTCGATGCGCTGCACGCCCTTCGGCGTGACGATGGGCGGGAGGTCCTCGCGGTTCGCTCGCGCGGCAATCCAGCCGCGCAGCACGATGACCGCCTCGTCGCGCCCGGCCAGGCGCAACGGCTGCACGACGTGATACCCCGGCCGACCGCGGTGCATCCGGTAATCGAGCAGCACCGTGTAGCCCGGGAGAAACTCTCCCGTGGCCGCCACGCGATGGCGCACCAGCGATGCCGGGTCGTACGCGCCCGCCGGCAGATCGATGGCGGGCGCCCGCGCTGCGGCTTCGATGCTCGCCAGCACGGCGCGCCGCGTTTCCGCGCGCCCCGACTGCCACTGTCCAAGGGCAATGCCGGCGGCGCAACCGCCCGCGGCCAGCAGTACGCCCCACCATCGCGGCCTGAACCGGTAAGCGCCGGGCGTCATGCCGCCGCGCTACACTGGGGGCTGCGATGCGCTACGTCGTGATTGCCGCGCTGGTCCTCATCGTCGCGAGCCTCGGATCGGCGCTCGTCTTCGTGATGCGCGACCGCAGCGGCTCGACGCGCGCGGTGAAAGCGCTCGCACTCCGCGTCGGCCTGTCGATCCTGCTGTTTCTGTTCCTGATGGCCGGCTATTACTTCGGCTTCATCCCCGGCCGGCTGAACTGAGGCGCGGCAACGCGCGCGACCTCGCGCCGTGCCGCGCGGCGCCCCGGCGTCGGCTACAGCCAGTACACGAAGATGAACAGGCCGAGCCACACCACGTCGACGAAGTGCCAGTACCAAGCGACCGCCTCGAACCCGAAATGCTGATCGGGCTTGAAGTGCCCCGACAGGCAGCGCGCCAGGATCACGCTCAGCATGATCGCGCCGACGGTCACGTGAAACCCGTGGAAGCCCGTGAGCATGAAGAACGTCGAGCCGTAGACCCCGGTCGTCAGCTTCAGGTTCAGCTCGGCGTAGGCATGCCCGTACTCGTACACCTGCAGGGTGAGGAACAGCACGCCGAGGGCGACCGTGAGAAACAGGAACAGATTGAGGCGTCCGCGCTGGTTCTGCTTCAGCGCGAAATGCGCGATCGTGACCGTGACGCCGGAGGACAGCAGCAGCATCGTGTTGATGGCCGGAATGCCCCACGCGCCCATCGGCGAGAACTGCTCCACGAAGGACGGGCCGGCGGACGGCCAGTGGCTCGTGAAGCCCGGCCAGAGCAGGGCGTTGTGCTCGAGGTTCGAGAGGTCCGGGACCGACATGACGCGCACCCAGAACAGCGCGCCGAAGAACGCCGCAAAGAACATCACCTCGGAGAAGATGAACCAGCTCATGCCCCAGCGGAAGGACACGTCCTCCCAGCCACCGTACTTGCCGCCTTCGGACTCGCGAATCACGTCGCCGAACCAGCGGAACATCATGTAGATCATGACGACGGCGCCCAGGGCGAGCGACACCCAGCCGCCGCCCGAACCGTTCATGACGAAGATGCCCCCCAAGACCATCAGAAACAGCGCCAGCGAACCGATGATCGGCCACGCCATGGGTTGCGGCACGTAGTAGTGCTCTTGCCGTGCCGACTCGGATGCGCTTTGTGCCATTGTTCTCTCCCTGCGTCCCTGATCTGCTGCGTTGACCTGTTATCCCGCCACGAGGCGCACGACGCCGACGAGCGCCATGACGAACAGCGCCGCGGCGATGAGCCCGACGGCAATCACGTGCGCCGGTTTGATGCGCGCACTTTCCGCGTCGTGCGTGGCGCGCCGGCGAACGCCGAAGAACCCGGCGAGTACCGTTTTCACCACTTCCACGAGGCGCGGTCGCACGCTGAGCTCCATCACGACTTGCCGCCCTTGCCCGCCACCTCGAAAAACGTGTACGAGAGCGTGATCGTGTTCACGTCGCCCGGCAACGCGGGATCGACGAGAAACGTCACCGGCATCACCCGGGTCTCGCCTGCGGCCAGCGTCTGCGGCTGAAAGCAGAAACACTCGAGCTTGCGAAAGTACTGTCCCGCGAGCGCCGGGCCATAGCTCGGCACCGCCTGTCCCGTCACCGAGGCGCCGCGCACGTTGGCGATCTCGTACTCGATGTGGACCAGCTCGCCAGGGTGCACTGCCACGTGGCTGGTGCGCGGCTGAAAGCGCCACGGCAGCCCGTGCGTGTTCGCGTCGAGCTCGATCGTCACCGTGCGCGAATAGTCGACCTGCGTATTGGTTGCCTGGTCGGCGCGCTCGACCAGCGAATTGACGCCCAGCGCCAGGCAGATTTTCTCGTAGAAAGGCACGAGCGCGAAGCCGAACCCGAACATCAGCACCGCCACGACCGAGAGCCGCGTCAGCAGGCGCCGGTTCTCGACGGCACGTGCATCCTGGCCGTGCGCCGCCTCAGCCACGGAGCATCCAGTACTTGGCGATGATGCCGGTGAACGTCGTGAGCGCGATGGTCGCCAGCACCAGCGCGGTTTTCAGGTTGCGGCTCATGCCCAGGGGCGCCCGATCGTCCCGCCTACTTCAGCACCGGCGGCGTGTGGAACGAATGGTGCGGCGCCGGCGTGGGCAGATGCGTCCACTCCAGAGAATCCGCGCCCTCCCAGGGCTTCTCCGGTGCCTTCTCGCCGCTGCGGATCGCGCTGATGATGATGTACAGGAACAGCAGCTGCGAAATGCCGAAGCCGAAGGCGCCAATCGAGGAGATCTTGTTCCAGGTCTCGAACATCAGCGGGTAATCCGGGATGCGGCGCGGCATCCCTGCGAGGCCCGAGAAATGCTGCACGAAGAACGTGATGTTGATGAAGATCACCGAAAGCCAGAAGTGCACCTTGCCGAGCGACTCGTTGTACATCTTGCCGGTCCACTTCGGGAACCAGAAGTACACCCCGGCGTAGCCCGCGAACACGGCGCCGATGGCCATGACGTAGTGAAAGTGCGCGACCACGTAATAGGTGTCGTGCAGCTGGATGTCCACGGCCGCGAGGGACAGCACGAGGCCGGTGAAGCCGCCGAGCGTGAACAGGAAGACGAAGCCGACCGCGAAGAGCATGGGCGTCTCGAAGCTGAGCGACCCCTTCCACATCGTCGCCACCCAGTTGAAGACCTTGACCCCCGTGGGCACCGCGATCAGCGTCGTCGCGTACATGAAGAACAGCTGGCCCGTGACCGGCATTCCGACCGTATACATATGGTGGGCCCAGACGATGAACGACAGGATCGCGATCGCCGAGGTCGCATAGACCATCGAGGCGTAGCCGAACAGCGGCTTGCGCGAGAACGCCGGGATCACCTGCGAGATCACGCCGAAGGCCGGCAGGGCGATGATGTACACCTCCGGGTGCCCGAAGAACCAGAA
>DKBI01000142.1 GCA_002451175.1 Betaproteobacteria bacterium UBA6904 | reverse complement strand
ACCCTGAAGGACGCCGCGCTCGACGAGGCCTTCCTCAAACTCGCCAAGGAACGCGGCCTGCTTCAATTGAAGGGGCACCGCTCGGTCGGCGGCATGCGGGCGTCGATCTATAATGCGATGCCGGTCGAGGGCGTGCGCGCGCTGGTCGACACCATGCGCGAGTTCGAGAAAAGCCATGGCTGAGGCGCGCAACATCCTCACCCTCAACGCCATCTCCGCGCGCGGGCTGGCGCGCCTGCCGGAGCATTACACGGTGGGCGGCGACATCGTCGATCCGGACGGCATCCTGGTGCGCTCGGCCAACATGCACGAGATGGACATTCCCGCATCGGTGCAGGCGATTGCCCGCGCCGGGGCCGGCACCAACAACATCCCGGTGAAGAAGCTGTCGGAACGCGGCGTGCCGGTGTTCAACGCGCCGGGCGCGAATGCCAACGCAGTGAAGGAGCTGGTGATCGCCGGCATGCTGATGGGCGCGCGCAACCTGGTGCCTGCGCTGAAGTTCGTCGAAGGCCTCGCGGGCTCCGACGAAGAAATGCACAAGGCCACCGAAGCCGGCAAGAAGCGGTTTGCCGGCATGGAGCTGCCGGGCCGCACGCTTGGCGTGATCGGCCTCGGCGCCATCGGCTCCTACATTGCGGAGGCCGCGATCCGTCTCGGCATGAACGTGGTCGGCTTCGATCCCGCGATCACGGTCGACGCCGCGTGGCGGCTGCCGTCGCAGGTCAAGCGCGCCGAGAACGTCGAAGACGCGCTGCGCATGGCGGATTTCGTCACCCTGCACGTGCCGCTCGTCGACGCCACCCGCAACCTCATCAACGCCCAGCGCATCGGCGTGATGCGTCCCGGCGCAGTGCTGCTGAATTTCGCGCGTGAAGGCGTGGTCGACAACGCCGCGGTGATCGAGGCGCTCGACGCCAACAAGCTGCATGCCTACATCTGCGACTTCCCCGCGAATGCGCTGAAAGGCCACGCCAGCGTCGTCGCGCTGCCCCATCTCGGGGCCTCCACCGAGGAAGCCGAGGAGAACTGCGCGGTGATGGTGGCGGAACAGCTCGCCGATTATCTGGAAAACGGCAACGTCCTCAATTCGGTCAACTTCCCCAACGTCAGCATGGCCCGCGAATCCAGCTTCCGGCTGGCGATCGCCAATGCCAACGTGCCCAACATGGTGGGGCAGATTTCGTCGGTACTCGCCGCGGCCGGGCTCAACATCCACAACATGGTCAACAAGTCGAAAGGCGACATGGCCTACACGCTGGTCGACGTCGACAGCGCCGTGACCGCTGCAGTGATGCAGCAACTTTCCGCCATTGCCGGCGTGCTCGCCGTGCGCTATCTGCCTGCCGCCTGACACGATGGATGAGGAACTGAAGGCGCTGCGCGCGCGCATCGACAGCATCGACGACACTCTGCTGCAGCTGCTGTCGGAGCGCGCGGGCATTGCCCAGCAGGTCGGGCGTGCGAAGAAGGGCGAAAAAATCTACCGTCCCGAGCGTGAAGCGCAGATTGTGCGGCGCCTGCGCGAGGCCAACCCGGGCCCGCTGTCCGGCGACACCATCGAGCGCCTGATTCGCGAAATCATGTCGGCCTGTCGCGCGGTGGAAGAAACCACGCACGTCGCCTATCTTGGCCCTGCCGGCACCTTCACCCAGCAGGCCGTGCACAAGCATTTCGGTCGTGAGGTCGAGGCGCTCGCGGAGTCCGACATCGACGCCTGCTTTCAGGCGGTGGAAACCGGTCGCGCGGAGTTTGCCGTGGTGCCGGTGGAAAACTCGATCGAGGGCGCGATCGGCCGCACGCTCGACCTCATCGTCACCAGTCCGCTGAGGATCTGCGGCGAGGTGATGCTGCCGATCCACCAGACGCTGATGCGCAAGCAGGGCGATCTCGACGGCATTCGGCGGGTGTATGGCCATGCGCAATCGCTCGCCCAGTGCCAGCAGTGGCTCAGCCGCCACCTCCCCGGTGCCGAACGCGTCAGCGTGGTCAGCAACAGCGAAGGCGCGCGCCGCGCCGCTGCCGAGCCCGACGCCGCCACGCTGGGCAGCGAGACGGCCGCAGCCTTGTATGGCCTGGCCGTGGTCCAGTCGCGCGTCGAGGACGAAGCCAGCAACACCACGCGTTTTCTGGTGCTGGGTAAAAGCGACGCTGCACCCTCCGGGCGCGACAAGACCTCGCTGGTGATGGGGGCGCACAACCAGCCGGGCGCGGTAGTCAGGCTGCTGCAACCGCTCGCCGATGCCGGCATTTCAATGAGCAAGCTCGAATCGCGCCCGGCGCGCTCGAGCAACTGGGAATACCTGTTCTTCGTCGTCTGCGAAGGCCATCGCCAGGATGCCAAGCTGGCTGCTGCGCTGGCCGAAATCGAGGCGCGTGCCGCCTTTCTGAAAATTCTCGGTTCCTATCCCGTCGCATCGTGATGAATTGTTGTGATCTGGCGCCCGCCCACGTGCGTGCGATTGCCCCGTACCAGCCCGGCAAGCCCATCTCCGAGCTCGCCCGTGAACTCGGCATGAACGAAGGCGATATCGTCAAGCTGGCGTCGAACGAAAACCCGCTCGGCCCCAGCCCGTTGGCGCTGACGGCCGCACAGGACGCGCTGCACGACATGGCTCTGTATCCCGACGGCGCCGGCTTCGCGCTGAAGGCAAAGCTGTCGGCGAAACTGGGCGTGGCGCAAAGCCAGATCGTGCTGGGCAACGGATCCAACGACGTGCTCGACATCGCTGCGCAAACCTTCCTGACGCCTGAGACCTCCTCGGTGCACTCGGAGCACGCCTTCGCCGTCTATCCGATCGCGACCCAGACGGTCGGCGCCGAGAGCATCGTGGTGCCGGCGCGGGACTATGGCCACGATCTCGCCGCGATGCGCGCCGCGATCCGCGACGACACGCGGGTGCTGTGGATCGCCAATCCCAACAACCCGACCGGCACCTTCCTGCCGTGGGCGGAGATCGAGGCCTTCCTCGAAACCGTGCCGTCGCACGTGCTGGTGGTGCTGGACGAGGCCTATGGCGAATACCTGCCGGCGGCCGAGCGCTGCGACACCGCCGCCTGGCTGTCGCGTTTTCCCAATCTGCTCATCACCCGCACATTTTCCAAGGCCTATGGCCTCGCCGGACTGCGGGTGGGGTACGGACTGGGGCATCCCGACGTCATCGATCTCATGAACCGGGTGCGCCATCCCTTTAATGTCAACCTGCCGGCTCTCGCCGCCGCCGAGGCCGCGCTCGACGATGTCGCGTTCCTTGACCGCAGCTATGCGCTGAACACCGCGGGGATGGCGCAACTGGTCGCCGGGCTGGCCGAACTGAAAATCGGAACCGTGCCGTCGAAAGGCAATTTCCTGCTGGCAAAAGTCGGCGACGCCGTGCGCATCAATGCCGAATTGCTGAAGCGCGGTGTCATCGTGCGGCCGGTCGCCGGTTACGGCCTCCCGGAATTCCTGCGCGTGTCGGTGGGCCTGGCCGGGCAGAACGCCCGTTTCCTCGACGCGCTGAAAGCCAGCCTGTGATCGTCGACACCCTCGCCATCGTCGGCACCGGCCTGATCGGCGGGTCGTTTTCGCTGGCCCTGAAAAAGGCGGGCGCGGTGCGTGAGGTGCTGGGGGTGGGCCGCAATCCGGCACGGCTCACGGTTGCCCGCGAGCTCGGCTTGATCGACCGCGCCGTGGATTGGAGCGAGGCCGGCCAGGCTGACTGCATCCTGCTGGCGCTGCCGGTGGGAGAGACCGAAGCCGTGCTGAAGCAACTCGCGCCGCATCTGAAGGCAGGCGCCATCGTCACCGATGCCGGCAGCACCAAGGTCAATGTCGTCGCCGCGGCCCGTGCGGCGCTCGGGGCGCGCTTTGCCGACTTCGTGCCGGGCCATCCGATTGCCGGCTCCGAGCGGAGCGGCCCGGGCGCCGCCCGGGTCGACCTGTATCAGGGCAAGAAGGTGGTGCTGACGCCGCAAGCCGGCACACGCGCCGAGGCGTTCGCCACCGTGCGGGCATTGTGGGAAGCGGCCGGGGCGCAGGTCGAGACGCTGGAGCCTGAACTGCACGACCGCGTGTTCGCGGCGGTCAGTCACCTGCCCCATCTGGCTGCGTTCGCGCTGGTGGACGAACTCGCACAGCGCGCCGACGGCGATACGTTTTTCCGTTTTGCCGCCAGCGGCTTCCGCGACTTCACCCGCATCGCCGGCAGCAGCCCGGAGATGTGGCGCGACATCACGCTGGCAAACCGCGAGGCCCTGCTGATCGAACTGGATGCCTACATCGCCGCGCTGCAGGTGCTGCGGGGCGTCGTGTCGGCCGAAGATGCCGAGGCCTTGCTTGCGATTTTTTCGCGTGCCCGAGAGGCACGCAATAACTGGGCACACACAAAACCTTGATGGAATTTCTCGATTTGCCCGCAAGCACCGCCGCGCGCGGCACGGTGCGTCTGCCGGGTTCCAAAAGCATTTCGAATCGTGTGCTGCTGCTGGCGGCGCTGGCGAAAGGCACGACGATCGTGCGTGCGCTGCTCGACTCCGATGACACCCGGGTGATGCTCGACGCCCTGCGCGCGTTGGGCGTGGGTGTGGCGCGGGTGAGCGATTCCGACGATTACGAAATTACGGGGGCGGGCGGCGCGTTTCCGGTGAAGCAGGCCGAGCTGTTTCTGGGCAACGCCGGCACGGCATTCCGTTCGCTGACCGCCGCCTGTGCCTTGTCCGGCGGCGAATACGTGCTGAAAGGCGTCGCGCGGATGCACGAGCGGCCGATTGGCGATCTGGTCGACGCCCTGCGGCGTCTGGGCGCACGCATCGACTATCTCGGCCAGGAAGGCTTCCCGCCGCTGAGGATTCATCCCGCAGACCTCGCCGGCGACACCACCGAGGTGCGCGGCAACGTGTCGAGCCAGTTTCTCACCGGCCTCTTGATGGCGCTGCCGCTGCGGCAGCGCAACACAACGATCGAGGTCGTGGGCGAACTGATTTCCAAGCCCTACATCGGCATCACGCTGGCGATGCTGCGCCGCTTTGGCGTGGAGATCGCGCGCGACGGCTGGCAGCGCTTCGGCGTCCCGGCGGCGGCGCGCTACCAGAGCCCCGGCGAAATCTGGGTGGAAGGCGATGCCTCGTCGGCGTCCTATTTTCTTGCCGCGGGCGCCATCGGCGGCGGCCCGGTGCGGGTGCAGGGCGTTGGCCGTGACAGCGTGCAGGGCGACGTCCGTTTTGCCGACGCGCTGGCAAAGATGGGCGCGCAGATCGACATGGGGCCGAACTGGATCGAGGCGTGTGCACCAAGAGATGGCCGACTGAAGGCGATCGACCTCGACTGCAACGCCATCCCGGACGCCGCGATGACGCTGGCGGTGGCGGCGCTGTTCGCCGATGGCGTGACCACGCTGCGAAACATCGCCAGCTGGCGGGTCAAGGAAACCGACCGCATCGCGGCGATGGCGACCGAACTGCGCAAGGTCGGCGCGACGGTGGAAGAGGGCGCGGACTTCATCCGCATCACGCCGCCGGAAGAACTGATTCCCAATGCTGTCATCGACACCTACGATGACCACCGCATGGCGATGTGCCTGTCGCTGGTGACGCTCGGCGGCGTGCCGGTGCGCATCAACGACCCAGCGTGCGTGAACAAGACCTTCCCAGAGTATTTCAGGATTTTTGCGGGGATCGTCCAATGACGCCGTCCCCGATCAATATCCCCGTCATCGCCATCGACGGCCCCTCGGCCTCGGGCAAGGGAACCGTGGCCGAGCGCGTGGCGTCGGTGCTCGGCTTTCATTTCCTCGACAGCGGCGCGCTCTACCGGCTGACCGCGCTGTCGGCGATGAAGCACGGCGTGGCGCTGGACAACGAGGCCGGCGTGGCAGCGTTGGCGGCGGCGCTGCCTGCCACCTTCCACGACGGCGCGGTGTGGCTGGCGGAGGAAAACGTTACTGAAGCGATTCGCGCCGAGGCGGTGGGCGAGGGCGCGTCGAAAGTGGCGGCGCTGCCGGCGGTGCGCGTGGCGCTGCTCGACCGCCAGCGCGCCTACCGGCAGGCGCCCGGCCTGGTGGCCGACGGCCGCGACATGGGCACCGTGGTGTTCGCCGACGCCGTGGCCAAGGTTTTCCTCACTGCCAGTGCCGAGGCGCGTGCCGAGCGACGGTATAAGCAGTTGATCGAAAAGGGGAACTCTGCTAATCTCCCCGCCCTTGTTGCTGATATGCAGGCGCGCGACGCGCGCGACACGGCCCGTGCCGTGGCGCCGCTGAAACCCGCATCCGACGCGCTGTTGATCGATACGACCAATATGGATATCGATTCGGCGGTGCAGGCGGTGCTGGCGCACTACCGCAGCAAACAAGGCAACTAAGGCTTTATTTTTCCCGTGTCAGTCCTGCGCTCGCAGGCTGGCGATGTGCAACTAACCCCGTCCTTACCGACGGACTGAAGGTTTTAATGTCTACTGCTACCGCTTCTTCCGCCCCCGAGTCCATGGAAAGCTTTGCCGCCCTGTTCGAGGAGTCCCTCGAGCATCAGGAAATGCGCCAGGGTGAAGTCATCACCGCCGAAATCATCGGCATCGACAACAACTTCGTGACGGTGAACGCCGGCCTCAAGTCCGAGAGCCTGATTCCCATCGAGGAATTCAAGAACGACCAGGGCGAGCTCGAAGTCCAGGTCGGCGACTACGTCTCGGTGGCGATCGACGCCGTCGAGAACGGCTACGGCGACACCATCCTGTCGCG
>DKBI01000245.1 GCA_002451175.1 Betaproteobacteria bacterium UBA6904 | reverse complement strand
TCGTCGAGGAGACCGAAAGGGAAACGCTCGACGAGCGACCAAAGAAACTCGCCACGCGATCCTGAAGGCGGCTCGCGGCAGCCGCCCGGACGTCAGCGCATCCGCCGGCCGAGATCGCGCAGGATTTCCCGCGCACAGTTATGTCCCGGCGCGCCGGTCACGCCCCCTCCGGGGTGCGCGCCCGAGCCGCAGAGATAGAGCCCGGCGAGCGGCGTCCGATAGTCGGCCCAGCCGAGCAGCGGCCGCGCAGCCCAGAGCTGATCGAGCGACAACGCGCCGTGGAAAATGTCCCCGGTCGGGAGACTGTAATCGCGCTCCAGGTCTGCGGGCGACAGGGCGCTGTGCCCGAGGACGCTTGCGCGGAACCCGGGCGCGTGCGATTCGACGACATCGAAGATGCGCTCGATCGCTTCCGGCTTGCGCGCGGCCCAGTCGGCCTGCGGGTCGAAGTGCTGGCAGAACAGGCTCGCCACGTGACGGCCTGCCGGCGCGAGGGAATCGTCGAGCGTGCTCGGGATCACCATCTCGACGATCGGCTGCCGCGCGATGCCCAGCGCGCGCGCATCGAGATACGCGCGGTCCATGTAGGCGAGGCTCGGCGCGAGGATGATCCCGGACGCGTGATGCGGCCCCGGCTCCGGCAGGCACGCGAAGCGCGGCAGCTCCGAGAGCGCGACGTTCATGCGGAAGGTCCCCGATCCGCAGCGGTACTGCGCGATGCGCGCGCGAAATTCCGCGGGCAGTCGCGCCGCCTCGACGAGCTGCAGGAAGAGCAACTTGGGATTGACGTTCGCGGCGATCGCGCGGGCCGCAAACGTCCGTCCGTCCTCGAGGATCACCTCGCCCGGGCGCACCTCGGCGACGGGCGCCTCGCATTCGATGTCGGCGCCGAGTCGGCGCGCCTCGGCGGCCAGCGCCTCGCTGATCGCGCCCATGCCGCCGATCGCGTGGCCCCACGCGCCACGCTGGCCGTTCACTTCGCCGAAGCAATGGTGCAGCAGCACGTAGGCGGTCCCCGGGTGGCAGGGACTGGCGTAGTTTCCGACGACGGCGTCGAATCCGAACGCCGCCTGGATGCCGTCGGACTCGAAATAGCGCGCCAGCAGATCGGCCGCGCTTTGCGTGAAGAGCGCCAGCGCGTCGCGTCGCGCCTCGTCATCCAGCGCCTTGAGGCGCCGCGCGGTGCTCAGCAGGCGCCACGCGTCGATCAATCCCCCGCCCGCGTTGGGCGGCGTCTCGAGCACGAGGCCGCGCAGCACGTCGGCAACGCCCTCGATCATGCGCCAATAGGCCGGCAGGCGCTCGGCGTCGCGCGCGGAAAATCTCGCCAGTTCGCGCTGCATCGCCTCGGTGCCGCCGCCGACGCGGAGGCAGTCGCGCCCGCCGAGCGGCAGGAAATTGGCGAACGGGCGTTGCACGATCCTCAATCCGTGCTCGGCGAGCCGCAGCTCGCGGATCACCTTCGGCTGCAGGAGGCTGACGGTATAGGCGGCCGCCGAGTTGCGGAAGCCGGGAACGAACGTCTCGGTCACCGCGGCGCCGCCCACGACGGGCCGGCGCTCGAGCACCTTGACCTTCAGGCCCGCCCGCGCGAGGTACGCGGCGCACACCAGCCCGTTGTGGCCGGCGCCGACGACGACGGCGTCGAATGGCGCGCCGCGAGCCGGCCGCGTCACTTGCGCCGCCGCGCCACCAGCTTCAGCATCGTCGCCAGCGTGATCGAGCGGAAGGTCGCCTTGGCGATCTCGTCGATTTCGGCGAGCACGACGGCGACGGCATCCTCCACCTCGATGGGCGCGGCGCCGGCCGCCGCCTCGCGCCGTGCCGGCCGCCGCCCCCCGCGCCGCGGCGCGCTGATCTCCTCGAAGAGGTCGATCACGTCCATCAGCGTCAGGCGCCTGGGGTTGCCGACGAACCGATAGCCGCCGCCNNCGCGGCGAACTCGAGCACGCTGTAGATCGCCGCGAGCGTATTCTTCTGCAGCCTCACGGCTCGAGCTCCTTTTCGAGCGCGATGAACGGCGCCGCCATCATGCCCTGGCTGCGAAAGAACGACAGGATCAGCGCATTGTCGCGCGACAGGATGGTGCGCACCTTGGTCACGGCGAGGCGCCGGAAGCCGTCGCAGATCGCCTCGAGCAGGCGCGTGCCGACGCCCGCGAGCCGCGCATCGGGCCGCACACCGATCGCGAACACCCAGCCGCAGGGCGGCATGCCGAATTCCCAGTCGCGCACCTCGCCGATGGCGAATCCCTCGACGCGGCCGCCCGCCTCGGCAACGAGAAAGAACCGCCGCTGCCGCCGCCCGCTGCCGTAGCGCTGCAGAATTTCGCTCCAGTATTCGGGCTTGCGCAGGCCCGTGATCCCGGCATCGATGTCGACGACCGCGCCGATATCGCCCGACTGGACCCCGCGTACCCGCACCGTCCGCCTGCCGCCCCGCGCCATCGCCCGACCCTCTTTGTTTGAGACAGATCAAACCCCGGGGGAGGCTCCTGGTCTAGTTTCCCAAAACGCGCCTTCCGGTACCGGTTTGCGGTCTTCCGTGGAATTCTACGGGACGCGGGCGGGCGGCGCCCAAACCAGGAGGAGTTCACCATGCTATCCAGAAGCTTGCTGGCTGCAGTCATCGCGCTCTGGCTCGGCGCCGCACAGGCGCAGGGGCCGATCAAGATCGGCGCTTTCCTCGCCGTCACCGGTCCGGCCGCCTCGCTCGGCGACCCCGAGCAGAAGACGCTCGAACTGTACGTGGAGAAGCTCAACAAGGCCGGCGGCGTCCTCGGCCGCAAGCTGGAGCTCGTGTCCTACGACTCGGCGGGCGATGCCGAGAAGGCGCGCACCTTCGCCAAGCGCCTGATCGAGCAGGACNNGAGCCGGTGAAGAAGTGGGTGTTCAAGACGCCGCACACCGACCGCATGGCCTGCGAGCGCATCTTCCTCGACATGCGCGCCCGCAACATCGAGCGCGTCGCGCTGATCTCGGGAAGCGGCGGCTTCGACAAGTCGATGCGCGGGCAGTGCCTGAACGTCGCGCCGACCTACCGCATCCAGATCGTCGCCGACGAGACCTACGGCGGCGGGGACACCGCGATGACGGCGCAGCTCACCAAGATCAAGGGCACGCCGGGCGTGCAGGCGGTGCTGAACGCGGGATTCGGCCAGGGCCCGGCGATCGTCACCAAGAACTACAAGCAGCTCGGCATTCCGCAGCCGCTGTACCAGTCGCACGGCGTGGCCTCCAAGGAGTTCATCAAGCTGGCCGGCGACGCCGCCGAGGGCGTGCGCCTGCCCGCGGCCGCGGTGCTCGCGCCGGAGCAGCTGCCGGCGGACGACAAGCAGCGCGCGGTGTCGCTCAGCTACAAGAAGGAGTACGAATCGCGCTTCAAGCAGGACATCTCGACGTTCGGCGGCCATGCCTATGACGGCCTGATGATCGCGGTGGAGGCGATCAAGCGCGCGAAATCGACCGACAAGGCGAAGGTGCGCGACGCGATCGAGGCCACCAAGGGCTTCGTCGGCACCGGCGGCATCGTCAACATGTCGGCCAAGGACCACATGGGCCTCGACCTCACGTACTTCCGGATGTTCGAGGTGAAGAAGGGCAACTGGGTGCCGGTGCCGTAACAGGGATCGGCGCGGGGCGCGCTGCTTCGCCGGCCAGACGATGAGCGCGCAGTTCGCTCAGTACCTTCTCACGGGCGTGACCGTGGGCGCGATCTACGCCCTGGTCGCGCTCGGCTTTTCCATCATCTACAACGCCAGCCACGTCATCAACTTCGCGCAGGGCGAATTCGTGATGATCGGCGGCATGACGACGGTGTCGCTCACCGCGATCGGCTGGCCGCTGCCGCTCGCCATCGGGGCGGCGGTGGTCGCCGCAGCCCTCGTCGGCTTCGCGCTGGAGAAGTTCGCGGTGGAGCCGGCGCGCGGCGCCTCGGTCGTCACGCTCATCATCATCACGATCGGCGCCTCGATCCTGCTGCGCGGCCTGGCGACGCTGGTGTGGGACAAGAACATCCACGCCCTGCAGGCCTTCTCCGGCGACACGCCGATCCAGATCGCCGGCGCCTCGCTCGTGCCGCAGAGCCTGTGGGTGATGGGCATCACGCTGGTCATCGTGCTGCTGCTGACGTGGTTCTTCGGCCGCACGCTGCTCGGCAAGGCGCTGCTCGCCACCTCCCACAACCGGCTCGCCGCGCAGCTCGTCGGCATCAACGTGCGCCACGTGCTGCTCGCGTCGTTCGGCCTGTCGGCGGCGCTCGGCGCCGTGGCCGGCATCCTGGTCGCGCCGATCACGTTCACGTCGTGGGACGTCGGCGTGATGCTGGGCCTGAAGGGATTCGCCGCGGCCATCCTCGGCGGGCTGGGCAGCGGGCCCGGCGCGGTGCTCGGCGGGCTCGCGCTCGGCCTCATCGAGGCGATGGGCGCGGGCTACATCTCCTCGGCCTACAAGGACGTGATCGCCTTCGTCATCATTCTGGCCGTGCTGTTCTTCATGCCGAGCGGACTGCTCGGCACGCGCAGCACCGACCGCGTCTGATGTTGCGCCGCCTCGCCGCCTCGCGCTCGAGCGGGCTCGCCGCCCTCGCGCTCGTCGTCGCGCTGCTGCCGCTCGCGCTGCAGAACGCCTATTACTACGAGGTCGCGATCCTCGTCGGCCTGAACGCGATCGTCTGCGTCGGCCTCAACCTGCTCATCGGCTACGCCGGCCAGATCAGTCTCGGCCACGCCGGGTTCTTCGGCCTCGGCGCCTACGGTTCGGCCATTCTGACCGCGCGCTACGGCTGGCCGCCGCTGGCCGCAATGGCCGTGACCACGCTGGGCGTCGCGGCCCTCGCCTACCTGATCGGCCGCCCGATCCTGCGGCTGCGCGGCCACTATCTCGCCATGGCGACGCTCGGCATGGGGATCATCATCTCGATCGTCGTCGCCACCGAGGACCAGCTGACGGGCGGGCCCGACGGCATGTCGGTGCCCGCGCTGTCCGTGTTCGGTTTCGCGTTCGCCGGCGAGCGCGTCTGGTACTGGGTGGTCGGCGTCGCGCTCCTCGTCGCCGTGTGGGTCGCGCGCAACCTCGTCGATTCGCCGCACGGCCGGGCGCTGCGCGCGCTGCACGGCTCCGAAGTAGGCGCCGAAGTCGCGGGCATCGACAGCGCGCGCCACAAGGTGCGCGTCTTCGTCATCTCGGCGGTGTACGCGTCCATTGCAGGCGGCCTCACCGCGCATTACGCGGGCTTCGTCACGCCGGCGAAGGTGACGTTCTTCCACTCCATCGAGCTGGTCACCATGGTCGTGTTCGGCGGCATGGCCTCCACGTTCGGCGCGGTGGTCGGCGCCGCGGTGCTCACCACCCTGCCGCAGGCACTGACGCTCTTCAAGGAATACGAGATGGTGGTGTTCGGCGCGGTCATGATGCTGACCATGATCTTCATGCCGCGCGGGCTGGTGCCCACGCTGGCGGCGCTGTTCGACCGCCCCGAAGGACCTGGCAAGGCATCGCGAGACGCCGGAGGCGGGGGCATCCGTCCCCCGGCCCGATGACGCTGTTGCGCGTCGAGCAGCTGAGCAAGGAATTCGGCGGCGTGCGCGCGGTCGCCGACCTGCAGTTCTCGATTGCCGCGGGGCAGGTGTTCTCGATCATCGGTCCGAACGGCGCGGGCAAGACCACGTTGCTCAATTTGCTCACGGGCGTCTACGTGCCCTCGACGGGGCGCATCTGGTTCGAGGAACGCAACCTGACCGGGCGCGCGCCGTACGAGTACGCGGCCTGCGGCATCGCGCGCACCTTCCAGAACCTGCAGGTGTTCTTCAACATGAGCGCGCTCGAGAACGTCATGGTCGGGCGCTACCTGCACGAGCGCTGCGGACTGCCGGCGGCCATGCTGCGCTTTCCGAGCCTGGGCCGCGCCGAGCGCGAGACGCGCAGCGAATGCGAGAAGCTGATGCACTTCGTCGGGCTCGGCGCGTACCTCGAAACCGCTGCGGACGCGATGCCCTACGGGGCGCTGAAGCGCCTGGAGATCGCGCGCGCCCTCGCCACCCGGCCGCGGCTCGTCCTGCTGGACGAGCCCGCCGCCGGACTCAATCCGACCGAGACGCTGGAGGTCGATGCGCTGATTTCCAAGCTGGCGAAGTCCGGGATCACCGTCGTGCTGGTCGAGCACAACATGCGCCTCGTCATGGGCGTCTCGGATCACATCCTCGTGCTGGATTACGGCCGGCAACTGGCCGAAGGCAGCGCGGAGGTGGTGCGGCGCGACCCGCGCGTCATCGAGGCCTACCTCGGCGCGGCAGCGTCGGCCGAGCCCGTGTCGGCGGGAGGCGCGCCCTGATGCTCGAGGTGCGCGCACTGAAGAGCCGTTACGGCCGCATCCCGGCGCTCAAGGGAATCGACCTTGCGGTGCGCAAGGGCGAACTGGTGGCGCTCGTGGGCGCCAACGGCGCCGGCAAGACGACGCTGCTGCGCGTTATTTCCGGCGTGCTGCCCGCGAGCGACGGCAAGGTGCTGTTCGAAGGCGAGGACATCACCCGCGAGGCGCCCGATCTGCGCGTGCGCCGCGGCATCGTGCAGGTGCCCGAGGGGCGCCAGGTCTTCGGGCCGTTGTCCGTGGAGGACAACCTGCTGCTCGGCAGCTACACGCGCCCGCGTGCGGAGAGCCGCGCCAGCCTCAAGGAAGTCTACGACATGTTTCCCGCGCTCGCCGAGCGCCGCCGCCAGCCCGCGGGCACGCTGTCCGGCGGCCAGCAGCAGATGCTCGCCATGAGCNNTTTGCGCACGTGCGCCTGCTCAAGCGCGCCGGCACGACGATCTTCCTGGTCGACCAGAATGCGCGCGCGGCGCTCGCCATTGCGGACCGCGCCTACGTCATCGAGACCGGCGAGGTCGTGCTCGCCGGCTCCGGCGCCGAACTGCTGGCGAGCGAAAAGGTACAGGCCGCCTATCTTGGCCTGTAGCGGTTTATGATCTGCAGCGCAGCCGACCAGCCAAAGCACCCACTTTCCGTAGGGACTTGCGCAGCGCAGGAGGCGATCGAACCGTGAAGAAACCCGCAAGCGGCCACGTCGAGAAGAAGGCGACGTACTGCTATCAGTGCGTCGCCGGCCCCGATCTGCTGACCGTGAAGGTGGTCGACGGCATCGCCACCGAAGTCGAGCCGAATTTCGCCGCGGCCGACATCCACCCGGGCGGCGGCAAGGTCTGCGTGAAGGCCTACGGCCTGGTGCAGAAGACCTACAACCCCAACCGGGTGCTCGCGCCGATGAAGCGCACGAACCCGAAGAAGGGGCGCAACGAGGATCCCGGCTTCGTCGAGATCAGCTGGGACGAGGCGATGACGACGATCGCCGAGCGGCTGAACCGGCTGCGTGCCGAGGGCCTGACGGACGCTTCGGGTTATCCGAGGCTGGCGGCCAGTTTCGGCGGCGGCGGCACGCCGCAGTNNCCGAGCTGCAATTACCTCATCTCCTGCGGCAACAACATCGAGGTCGCCGGCGGCGTGGTCGGCGTGTGGCGGCATTCCAATGCCCGCGTGCGCGGGATGAAGCGGGTGCAGGTGGAGCCGCACCTGTCGGTCACCGGCGCGTGCTCGGCGCAGTGGGTGCCGATCAAGCCCAAGACCGACGCTGCCTTTCTCTAT
>DKBI01000019.1:1507-3726 GCA_002451175.1 Betaproteobacteria bacterium UBA6904 | reverse complement strand
CCGGTGTTTCGTCACCGCGGTCCACCCCTTGTGATAGATGCCGCGGTTGCCGAACATCTCGAAGTATTGGGTCTCGTGCCGTTCGGCAGCCTTGGCATCGTTGAACGAGTACAGCATGCTCACGCCTTCGATGGGATCCTGCTGGATGCCGTTCACCGAGACCGGCTCGGGGAGCCCCGCCGCCTCGAGGACCGTCGGCGCCACATCAATGACGTGGGAGAACTGCGACCGGATTTCGCCCTTGGCCTTGATNNTAGTGGTTGTAGGAGTCGGGCCCGCCGAGCTTGTCGATCCGCTCCATCAGGTACTCGGGCGTCTCGAACTGCTGCAGCATGTTGAAGTAGCTCATCTCGTTGTAGCAGCCGTTGAGCGAGCCCTCCGCCGACGCGCCGTTGTCGCCGATGATGTAGTAGATAAGGGTATGTTCGAGGACCCCGAGCTTCTCCAGCGCATCCACCAGCCGCCCCACGTGGTGGTCGGTGTACTCCAGGAAGCCTGCGTACACCTCCATCTCGCGGCACAGTACCGGCTTGAAGGCTTTGGGCATCTCGTCCCACGCTGGAATCTCCTTGGGGCGCGCGGTGAGTTGGCAATCCGCCGGGATGACCCCGAGTTTCTTCTGCCGGGCAAAGGTCTCCTCGCGCAGCTTGTCCCAGCCCTGGTCGAACTNNCCGCCGATGAAGCCGTAGAAGTACTCGAAGCCGCCACCACCCGTCGGCCAGGCGTCGTACGGTCCGGCCGGGCTCGTCTCCCACACCGGCACTTCGTGGCACTTGCCGAACTGCGCTGTGTTGTAGCCGTTGAGCTTCAGCGTGCGCGCCAGTGGCGACATGGAGTTGGGCAGCACCGAGCAGTAGCCCGGCGCGCCGGTGGCGATCTCGGTGATGCCGCCCATGCCGGCCGAGTGATGATTGCGGCCGGTGAGCAACGCTTGTCGCGTGGGCGAGCAGAGCGCCGTCGTGTGGAACCGGTTGTATCTCAGGCCGCCCGCCGCCAGCTTCTCCGCGGTCGGCGTCTGGCAGGGGCCGCCGAAGGCGCTGGAGGCGCCGAAGCCCACATCGTCGATGAGGACGACCAGCACGTTGGGCGCGCCCTTGGGTGGACGCAACTGCTCGATGGGCGGGAACTTGCTGTCCGGATCCTTCGCGTCATAAGCGATGAACCGGGACCGCTCGGTGTTCGGCATCGGAAGGTGCGAACGGTGCTTCTTGTCTTTGTTGCTCATGGTGTTTCTCCTTTCTGCATTGAGTCCGCCGCCGCATCCTTGACGCTCATCCGCTCGATCAGCCAGCCCTTACTGCCTTGGGCGGCGACCAGGTCCTGAACTTCTCGAGATCCGGGTTGTACAGCCGCAAGATCACGTCGATGCCGTAGTCGCCGCGATTCAACGGCAGCCAGTTCGCCTCCGGAACGCCGTCCGGCTTGCTCACGGCGATATGGATGTCGATGCCGCCGTCGGCACGCAGCTGCATGCCGCCGTTCTCGCCCACGCTGTATTTCTTCCGGTCGTTGGGAATGAAGAAGCCGTTCTTCGTGTCGTACAGCGTGAACGACCAGAAAGCCCTTGCGGGCGGCAGGTCGCCGGCCGCCATGCGGATGACGTAGTCGTGGTTCGCGCTCATCGGCTTGCCGTCCTCCGTGGCGACCGCCGGATAGACCGCCTCCTGGGCCGGCTGGCCGATCGGTCCGATCACGGACTGGAACAGAAGAAACTCCAGGGCGGTCTCGCCTTTCGGCTGGAACAGCTTGCTCACGTAGTGGCCGAATTTCGGGTTTCCGACTTTGGCCATCTCCTCTTTCCAGGTGCGTTCGGCCGCTTCGCGAAAGCGCCGGCCGTCGATCTTCGCGACCCGGCTTGCGTCAAAGGCCCGGCCGGGCACGACCCCGAGGGGCTCGTACGCCGCAAGCAGCGCCTGGTCGAGCTCGTTCTTCGGGTCGAGGGTCGTGTGATTGAAGACGAACTGCATCACCTCGAGCAGGTTNNACGAAGTCGCCGCTGGCCTCGAACGTGCGGCCCACGTCCGGGATCTTCTCCCCGGTCTTGAAGCCTGCGGTCCGCGAGGTGTAGACCAGCAACTTTTCGGGCTTGCCGAAATCTCCCAGGCGCGTCGCGAGCGGGATGTTCACGTAGTGATCGTAGGCGGTGATCATCAGCGACACGTACTTCGAGTCGATGGCCGGGATATTCAGGATGACCGGATCCTTGCGCAGGTCCAGCA
>DKBI01000019.1:0-1460 GCA_002451175.1 Betaproteobacteria bacterium UBA6904 | reverse complement strand
GAGCGCGATGCCGACGTCGAGGCAATCGTTGCCGGTGAATCCCAGCGGCGCACTGACCGGCACCGTGCCCTCGGCGAATACCTTGCCGTTCACCCTGAGCGTCACTTTCAGCGGACCCGCCGTCTTCCATTCGATGTAGTCCGTTTCGATCTCGATCTTCACCTTGCCGGCGGGCANNCCGGCGGAATTCGCGCCCAGCTTGTAGAGCACGCCGTTCGCGTCAGCCGGAACCTCGGCGTCGATGGTGACGCAGTTGGGCCTATTTCCCAACGCCGGCGCGGCGAACTCCGGAATGCGGACCTCATCACCGCTGAAAGTCCACTCGGTGTACGGCGAGCCCAGGCGCAACTCGGGGTGAAACAAGGCCACGTAAAGGCCGCCGCCGATCGGCAGCGCCTTGTTCTTGGCCGCCTCGATGATGAAGATCTCCTTCATCTGCGCCACCTTCTCCGGCATTTTCGCGGCGAGGTCGTTGGCCTGCGTCCAGTCCTCCTCGAGGTTGTACAGTTCCCAGACATCCTTGTCCGGCGTCCACTCGGCAATGCCCGGGGGTATGCCCGGCACCCAGGGAAGGCGCGGACCGAGTGCGCTCGCCATCCAGCCGTCGTGATAGATGGAGCGGCTGCCCATGATTTCGAAGTACTGGGTGAGCAGGCGGCCCTTGGCCTTCGCGTCGTTGAAGGTATAGGCCATGCTCACGCCGTCGATCGGGTCCTGCGGCACGCCGTTGACTACCCGCGGCGGTGTGATCCCGACCACCTCGTAAATCGTCGGCACGACGTCGTTGCAGTGATGGAACTGCGCGCGAGGCGCCGCGTCGGGCTTGATCTTCGCCGGCCAGCGTACCGCCATGGGATTGCGCGTGCCGCCGAAGTGCGACGCCAGCAGCTTCGTTCCCTTGTAGGGCGTGCTGCCGGCCCAGGCCCAGGCGCCGTGATACTGGTTGTCGGTNNTCGATTTCGTCGACGATGCGGCCTACTTGTGCGTCCACGTGCTCGCCATAACCCGCGGCCACCTCCATCAGGCGACGTTGGAACGGCTTTTCGTTTTCGGGGATGCTATCCCAGGACGCCATTTGCGGATGCCGCGGCGTGAGCTGCGCGTCGGCGGGGATCCAGCCCAGCTTCTTGGCGCGCTTGAATGCGCGCTCCCGGTAGGCGTCCCAGCCGTCGTCGAATTTGCCNNAGTACATGAAGAACGGCTTGTCCGCCGCGAGCGCCCTGTGGGTGCGCAGCCAGCCGATGGCGTCGTCGGCCAGATCCTCGCTCAGGTGGTAGCCCTCTTCCGGCGTCTTCGGTGGACGAACGACCGTGGTGTTGCGCACCAGATGGGGTTCGTACTGCGACGCTTCGCCCGCGAGAAAGCCGTAGAAATATTCGAATCCCAATCCGGTCGGCCAGTTCTCGAAGGGACCGACCGCGGTGGTCTCGCTGGCGGGCGTGTTGTGCCACTTGCCCCAG
>DKBI01000005.1 GCA_002451175.1 Betaproteobacteria bacterium UBA6904 | reverse complement strand
CACGAGCCGCAGGTGCTGTTCCTCGACGAGCCGACCGCGGGCGTCGACGTCGAGCTGCGCCAGGGCATGTGGCAGGCGGTGCGGCAGCTGCGCGACGCGGGCGTCACGGTGATTCTCACGACGCATTACATCGAGGAGGCCGAACTGATCGCCGACCGCGTCGGCGTCATCAGCAAGGGCGAAATCATCCTCGTCGAGGAGAAGGCGGAGCTCATGCGCAAGCTGGGCAAGAAGACGCTGATGCTGCAGCTCGCCGAGCCGCTCGGCGCGATCCCGCCGCGGCTCGCGGCTTACGGCCTGACGCTCGCCGCCGGCGGCCGCGAGCTCGTCTACACCTACGACGCGCAGGCCGAGCACGGCGGCATCGCCGGCCTGCTGCGCGACCTCGGCGAGACGGGCATCGCGTTCAAGGACCTGCACACGACGCAGAGTTCGCTCGAGGACATCTTCGTCGACCTGGTGCACGAGAAGCCATGAACCTGCGGGCGATTCGCGCGATCTACGCGTTCGAGATGGCGCGCACCCGGCGGACGCTGCTGCAGAGCATCGTCGCGCCGGTCATCTCGACCTCGCTCTACTTCGTGGTCTTCGGCGCGGCGATCGGCACGCGCATCAACGAGATCGAGGGGGTGAGTTACGGCGCCTTCATCGTGCCGGGACTCGTCATGCTCACGCTGCTCACGCAGAGCGTCACCAATGCGTCGTTCGGCATCTACTTTCCCCGCTTCACGGGGACGATCTACGAGATCCTGTCGGCGCCGGTCTCGCCTTTCGAGATCGTGGTCGGCTACGTCGGCGCCGCGGCCACCAAGTCCGTCATCCTCGGCCTGATCATCCTCGCGACCGCCGCGCTGTTCGTTCCGCTGCGCATCGCGCACCCGGCCTGGATGCTCGCCTTCCTGCTGCTCACGGCGGTCACCTTCAGCCTGCTCGGCTTCGTCCTCGGTCTGTGGGCGGACGGCTTCGAGCAGTTGCAGTTCGTGCCGCTGCTCGTCATCACGCCGCTGACCTTCCTCGGCGGCACGTTCTACTCGGTCAGCGTCCTGCCGCCGGCCTGGCAGACGGTGACCTTGTTCAATCCCGTCCTGTATCTGATCAGCGGGTTCCGCTGGAGCTTCTACGAGATTGCCGACGTGCGCGTCGGCGTGAGCCTCGCGATGATCGGCCTGTTCCTGCTCGCCTGCCTGGCCGCGGTGGCCTGGGTGTTCAAGACGGGGTATCGGCTCAAGACCTGACCAGCCGGGCCTTGGCGCCTTGGGCGCTAGACGTTAAGCGGCAATTGCGCCGCTAACCCCGCGCCGCTGCTCGCAATGTCATCGAGGCAGCGCGTTTTGTACCCGCTTTTCGTGGTTCGGGCCGGAGCCGCGCCAATGCGGTCATGCCTTCGCTCAATTCTGCGAACAGGTCGCGCTTGGGCGCATGCTTGGCCTTCGTCGGTGCTTTCATTTTCGATTTCGCTGAATTCGGGTACATCGTGAGCATCGCTTTCAATTCGTCGCGCTGCGTCAGACAGGCGGCAATTCCTTGAACGGATTGAAAACCTTCAAGCCGGGCCGGCGAAAGTCCTTGTCGTTGCCCGTGGCGATCGTCAGGCCGTGACGCCGCGCGGTGGCGGCGATGTAGCCGTCTTCCACGGGCATGCGCTTGCCTTGCTTTTCCAGCAGGTGTTCCTGATCAGCCCACACATGCGCGACGGAAACGTTGAAACCAAGAATGCGACCACCGAGCGCATCTACCAGCCGCCTCAACCAATCCTGCAAATCGCGGCGCTGACGACCTTCCTTCGACCTTACCCAGTACGCGAGTTGAGCGATGACGATGGCGCTGGTGAAACATCGGTCGCGCTCCTGGTGCAGCCAGGCGATCACGCGGGCGTCCCCTTGGCGTTTGGCCGGCTGGCAGATTACATCGGCATCAAGTAGCCAGTTCAAATCCGCCGGCGCCTCGCGGGCTCCCTCCGGCGAGGTGGCAGATCGTCCATGCTCACCGGGCACTCACTCAACACGGCAAGCCAGTCGCCCGTGCCCGCGATGCGGCGGAACACAAGCTCGTTCTCTTCAGCATCGAAACGGGCTTCGAAGGTATCTCCGGGCGACGCGGGGGCAAGACCTGCGGGAACGGTCAGGCGGCGTTTGGCATCGAGGATCAGAATCATGGTGGGATTGTCCCACCGGGCGACGAAGAGGTCAATTTTCCGATCCGCCACCCCTGCTGCCCTCGCTACTCCTGCTATCGATGGGTGTGCGCGCCGGTGCGACGGTAGCGAGAGTAGCAACAGTAGCAGCACCCTCCGGTGCAAGAATCCGCGCGGCGTCAGTCCGGCCGCGCGCGAATGCTTTGACTTGGTATGGTGTTTCCACCATATTATTGGAACGTCTGTCACCACGGCCAAGCCCGTTTCATGGATCGGTTCGAGCTACAAGGACTTCCGGGAATTTCCGGATCCAGTGCAGGACGCCATGGGCTACGCGTTGTATCAGGCGCAGATCGGTCTGAAACATGACAGCGCGAAACCGCTCAAGGGTTTCGGTGGGGCGGGCGTGCTGGAGATCGTTACCAACCATGTCGGCGACACTCTTCGGGCGGTGTACACGGTGAAGTTCGCGACGGCGATCTATGTGCTGCACGCCTTCCAGAAGAAGTCGAAGTCCGGAATCAAGACACCGACCGAAGATCTGGACTTGATCCAGCGGCGGCTCAAGGCGGCCGAGGCCGATTACAAGATTCAGCTTGAAAAGGGAAAGGCATCATGAAAAAAGATCCGGATACCCGCATCAAGCGCGGCACCAAGAACGTTTTTGCCGATCTCGGCTTTCCCGATGCCGAAACCCATCTGCTAAAAGCCGAGCTGGTGACCCGCATTCAGAGGGTCATCACCGCGCAAGAGCTGACCCAGGTCACAGCAGCCAAATGCATGGGGCTCAGTCAACCCGACGTGTCACGGCTGCTCAATGGGCAATTCCGGGATGTGTCCGTAGAACGCCTGATGCGGCTGCTGACGCGGCTCGGCTGCGATGTCGACATCACCGTTCGCAATCACGGGAAAGCGGCGAAGCCACGGGACACGATCCGCCTGCAGGCAGCTTCGGTATAACGCCACAAGAATAACGCGTCTTTCTCGTCACAGGTCACTCCCGGCCATCCAGCA
>DKBI01000285.1 GCA_002451175.1 Betaproteobacteria bacterium UBA6904 | reverse complement strand
TCCGCCGGCAAGCGGGTCGAGCAACCCGCCGTTCAGGTCGTAGATGCCGTACGAGAAGCTGGGGTTGCCGCAGCCGCGCGTGCAGGCGTCGAAATTGAACGTCACCGTGTACGTGGCGTCCGCGGTGCCCTCGAGCGAGAACTGGTACTGGTGGGTGAAGTTGTGGTTGATGTCGTACTGCGCGAAGGAGAACGTCGTGTCGCTCGCGATCGGCGTGGCAATCGTTCCCCAGTCGGCCATGACCTGGGCCGTGGCGATGCGTGCCTGCCCAAGCCCGAGAAGGGCGAGCAGCACGGCGAGCAGGTGCCGCCAAGGGAAGGCCGCTGCAGCGGGGGTCGAGCCTGGCGTGCGAAACGGGGGCATNNCTGAGAGCGCCGCCTGGCGGATCAGCTCGGGTCCCAGCGGCACGTCGATCGACGCCATCGTCTTCTTCAGCAGGACGTTGGTGGCCACGTTGGCCGCGACGGCCAGGGCGAGCAAGTACCAGTGCATGGCCGGCGCCTCAGGTGCGTTGCAGGGGCGCGGCGTGCCGATCGCGCGCTGCGGCGAGGTGCAGGGCGAGCGCCGCCAGCATGGCGATGAACGGGATGCTCGGAAAGTGATAGCGGTCCTGCGACACGATCACCGCATGCAGCACAGCGAAGTAGGCCCAGAGAACGACCGGGGGGGCGGCGAGTTCGCGTGCGACGTGGCGCCACGAGTCCGCGCTGCGCGACCGCAGCAGCACCGTCGCCACGCCGCCGAAGGCCAGCAGCAGGACGGCGAGCCAGTACGCCTGGGAAACTCCCTTGAGCGGCGCGAGACGCTGGGTCCCCGGGGCGGATTCCGCACCCAGCCGTCTTTTCAGCCCCTCCGCGTTCCAATGCACGGCGATCGTCTCGCGCAGGTGCGTGTCCACGAGCTTGCGGACGAAAAGCGCGGCGGTGCGCGCGGGGTCGTCGAGCATGTAGCGCCGGGCCTCCTCGCCGAGCCGCCGGGCACGCTCGTATTCGCTGAATTGCATCGCCTCCTCGGGCAGCGGCATGTAGCCGCCGTCCGATCGCGGGTTGTTGCCCATCCACAGGTTGGGTCCGCCGTTGGTGGAGATCATCACGAAGCCGCCATGCAGCCGCGTGTTGCGGTAGGCCCACGGCGCGATGGCCACGGCCACCGCGGCGAATGCGACGGTCACGACGGCCACGGTGCGGCCAAGGCGGCGCGACTGGAGGAGATCGATGCCGGCGAGCACCGCGGGCAGCAGGAGCGCTACCGGCCGGACGTACGACGCAGCCGCGATCATCAAACCCGCGACCAGGGCGCGCATCGCCCAGCGCCGCGCGTCATGGCGCCAGGCGAGCANNATCGCCGTACCAGCGCCGCGCGAGCAACGCCGAGGTGGCCACGAGCAGCAGACCGGCGATGAGGTTGAGCACGATCGCGCCGAGGGGGCCTGCGCCGAACGCGAGGTGCCCCAGGGCGTAGATCGCCGACGTGCCGACGGGCCAGTAGCTGAACGGCTGGTCCGGCTCGATGCCGAAGACGCCGTGCAGGGCGAGATTCTCGGCCGTGCGCGCGTAGATCACCGAGTCGGCGAGCGGCTCCACCGGCACGGCGAGCGCCCACGCGAGGCGCAGCGCGAGGGCGGCGAGCAGGATGCCGAAGAGCTTGCGATCGAAGGCCGTGGCGGATCGTTGGTGCATGGACAGGGGCATTCGCGCGGCCGCGGGGGCTAGAGTTTCGCCGCCATCACGGCGGCGAGGCACAGGCCGCCGGCATAGAGACTGACCTTGTCGCGGATGGCGAAGACGATCGGATCGTCCGGCATCTGGCCGCGGTGGCACAGCACCCAGACGCGCGAGAGCCAGTAGATCATGACGAAGCAGACGCCCCACAGCGCCTGCGGATGGCGATAGAGCTGCACGACCGCCGGGGAAGTGATGTAGAGCGCGAGGATCAGGATCGAGGTGAAGTTCGATGCGATGCCGAGCACGCCGATGACTTCGCGGTCGCCGGTGTAATAGCCGCGCCCGGCGATCCGCGCCGGCTGCTGGTCGATGCGCGCGGAGATTTCCGAGTAGCGCTTGACCAGCGCGAGACCGAGGAAGAAGAACACGGAGAAAGCGATCAGCCAGTCGGACACCACGATCGCCATGCTCACGCCGCCGAACAGGATCCGGTAGGCGTACAGGAAGCCGAGCATCATCGCGTCCACCAGCAGCTTTTCCTTCAGTGCCATCGAGTAGGTGACGGTGAGGCCGACGTATCCGGCGAGCATGAGGGCCGCGAGCGGCGGCAGGAACGCCAGCGCCGTGCCGAACCCGAGGAGCAGCAGCGCGGCGGACAGGCCGAGCGCCGCGGGGATGGCGATGCGGCCGGCGGCGATGGGCCGCCGCTGCTTGCGCGGATGCGCGCGGTCGGACGGCAGATCCAGGACGTCGTTCCAGAGGTACGTGGCCGACGCGGTCAGGCCGAAGCAGACGAACGCGACGCCGCCGAGCAGCAGCCTGTCGAACTCGGCATAGGTGTGGGACAGCACGATCGGCGCGAAGACCAGCACGTTCTTCACCCACTGGTGGAGACGCATGGCCTTCAGCAGGTCGCGCGCGCCGGCCGCGGGGCGCGCGAAATGGCGCGCCAGCGGCGCCTTGCCGGCGAGGCGCGCGGCCCCCTGCGGCGTGCCGCTGACGACCATCGCGCGACCGGCCGCCCGCCAGATGGAGCGGTCGGCGCGGCTGTCGCCGATGTAATCGAACGCTGCCGTGTCGCACGCGCTGCGCGCATGCGCCTCGATCGCGGCGAGCTTGCGCCGCCCCTTGAGGTTGTTCTCGCCGTTGCTGGCGATGACGTGCTCGAAGCACCCCAGGTGTTGCGCCACGGCGGCGGCAATCCTCTCGTCGGCGGCGGTGGCCAGGATGACCGGCCTGCCGCGCGCGGCCTCCGCGCGGACGAACTCGACCACCGGCGCGTTGTACTGGAGCGTGGACGGCGCGAGCGCGACGCGCGAGGCGACGGCGTGCTTGAACGCCGCGCGGCCGCGCAGCAGCGCAAGAAGGCAAGTCAGCGCCGCGAGCGGGCTGCGCCGCACGAGCTGCGCGAAACTCTCCCAGAGCGTGTCGCCGAGCACGAGCGTGCCGTCCAGGTCGACATACAGGGGCGCGAGCGCTGCCGGGTGGCGCGACCCCCTGGCGGGGGCAACGGCGGGTGACGGTTGCGCGCGCAGTCTGCGCGCTGGCGTGGCGGTCATTCGGCGTTCTCCGTTTCGTCCGGGCATTTCACAGACGCCCGGCCTGCCGAATGTGGCCGAATTGCAAACGATTCGATAACGGTGCAGCGGCGCGCGGCGCGGCCGCGACGGTTCGGTGAGCCGAACGCCGGGGCGGCCGGATGACGCGATGGGGTAAAGTCACGGCACCGAAGCGACGGGCCGCATGCAATACATCATCTACCTTGCCTTGCTCGCAGGATTGGCGGCCGTCTTGCGCATGCCGCCGGGGCGTGCATTCGTCGCCGTCTACCTGCCGGCGCTGCTCCTGCTGCCGGACACGTTCCACGCGATCACGCCGGGCCTGCCCGACCCGAGCTTCAATTCCGCGGCCATCCTGCCGATCATGGTGGCGGCCTTCGTGGCGTATGCGCCGACGTGGCGGCCGTCGGTCGCCGATCTCCTGGTCGCGGGGTACACCGCGCTGGTCGCGTATTCGGAGTACGTCAACGCCGGCTACAGCGAGGCGCAGAACCTCATGTTCGGCGCGCTCACGCAGGTCGCGGGACCGTACTTCGTGGCGCGCTGGGCGATCGACGCCGAAGGCCTGCACGTCGCGATGGCGCGACGCTTCTCGATCCTGGTGTTCGCGGTCGCGATCGTCAGCCTCTACGAATTCCGCTTTGCCTGGAACCCGTTTCTCGTCCTCGGCGAGCGGCTGTTCTTTCCCGGGCAGGGGCTGGGCTGGGGCACCACGCTGCGCCACGGGCTGGTGCGCATCGCCGGGCCGTATGCCCACGCCATCCTCGCCGGCATCCTGATGATCATCGCGTACCGCCTGAGCCGCTGGCTGGAGTGGGGCGGGCACTGGGAGCCGAAGTTCCGCTGGTTCCCGGCGCTGCCCTCGACCAAGGGCCGCGTCATTTCCGCGATGCTCGTCATCGGCTCGCTGATGACCGTGGCGCGCGGGCCGTGGCTCGGCGCGGTCATCGGCGCGATCTTCGTCAACGTCGCGCGTTTCAAGCGGCGCCAGCGCGCGCTGATCATCGCGGCGGTGACGCTGATCGCCGTCGCGGTGCCGGGCTACGTCGGTTTCCAGGCCTACATCGAGGTCAAGCCGGGCGTGGACATGACGATGTCGCAGGAGACCGCGCTCTACCGCAAGGTGCTGTTCGAGAAGTACGTCGACATCGCGCTCGAGCGCGCCGTGCTCGGCTGGGGCCGCAACACCTGGCCGAAGCTGCGCGGCATGGAGTCGATCGACAATCATTACCTGCTGCTGGCGCTGATGCACGGCGTGGTCGCGGCGGCGCTGTTCGGCGCGCTGCTCGTCTGGATGGGCGTGCGGCTGGTGCGCAAGGGGCTCGCGGAACCCGGCGGCGTCAACTCGCTCGCCTTCACCTTCGCGGGCATCGTCGTCGCGGTCGCCATCTCGCTGGTCACCGTGTACCTCGGAGAAAACGCCGTGCCGGCGGTCTTCCTGATCCTCGGCTGGGCCGAGGGCTACATCCAGGGGCGGGGTCACCTGGCCGTCGGCGGCCCGGGCGCGCCGGCCGTGCCGCAGCCCGTCGCGCCGCGCTTCCGCCGCGTGATCACCTAGCCGCCGCGATTGGCTATTTCGGCATGAGCGCCGTGCCCCAGGTCAGGAAGGACACGCCGGGCAGGAGCTGGCGCAGAACGTAGCCGACTTCGGCGATGCCCTTCTTCTTCACGTAGATGACGTCGCCTTCCTCGAGCGAGTAATTCACGCGCCGGTCCGCGGTGAGCAGCGATTTCAGCGGGGTCTTCTCCACGGCCTGCTTGCCCGGGCGGTAGATCGCGATTTCGTCTGTCTCGGCGTCCTCGTTGGGTCCGCCCGCCTGTGCGAGCGCGTCCATCAGCGACATGTCCGGCGTGAGGCGATAGGCGCCGGGCTTGGCGACCGCGCCCAGCACGTACACGAGCGTGTCGAAGGAGTCCGGGATGTAGACCAGGTCGTTGGGCTTGAGGCGGATGTTGTACGCCAGATCGCCGCGATTGAGCACGCGCTTGAGGTCCACCCAGAGGATGCGGTCGCGGCCGCGGAACACCGCGGCGCGCGTCAGCGTCGCCTGCTTGTCGATCACCGGGAGGGCGCCGGCGCGCGCCAGCACGTCGAGGAGCATCGGCGGGCGGTCGAACAGCTGCACGCCTGGCGTGTGCACGCGGCCAAGAACGGTGACGCGATTGGCCAGGTAGTCGTCGACGCTGAGATTGACGAGCGGCTGCTCGTAGAACTTGCCGAGCGAGCCGCTGATCGTCGAGGCGGCCTCTTCGCGCGTCATGCTCGAGACCCTCAGGGCGCCGGCGATCGGCACGGTGATCCGGCCGTCGGGCCCGATGACGTGCTTGGCGGACAGCTCGGGGCGGTTCCACACCTGCACGCTGATCTTGTCTCCCTCGCCCAGCCGGTAGACCGGGTCGGCGTCGCCTTCGAACTCGGCGAGCGCCGCCGGGTTGGCGAAATCGACCTTGTCGCTGCGCTCGGCGCCCCTGAAACTTTCGGTGTTGCGCGGATCGGTGGGGATCGGGCTGCTCGCGCAGCCTGCCATTGTCCAGGCGAGGGCGGCGAGGCAGACGGCCTGCGCGAATCTGGCGAAGCGCGCGCCGGCCGCCGGGTGGCGGCGCGGGAATGGTGCATGAAGGTCGATGAGCATGCCGCGATGCTAGGGAGGTCGCGGCAAGGACTGTGTCCGGACTGTGAACGCTTCGCAAATTGCGGGCGGATGTGAGAATCTTTGGCGGTGAACCCCGTTGCCGACGTTTGCCCCGGCCGGCAGGCGCGAATCGCCGCGCAAACGGCGGCACGGCGCCGCATGCCGCACCTGCTGGCAGGGCTCTGCACCTGCGTCGCGCTCGTGCTCGCCGCGCACGCGCCGGCTGCGCCATGGGCCGTCAGCGTCGATCCGCGCGAAGGCCTGCCGTCGATCGCGAAGGGCGGTGCGAACGGACTGACGAGCACGTTCGCGTTCTGGGGTGCCGACTGGTCCTGGGCGCGGCACGCGGTCGAGTTCAGGGTCGTGGCGCCGTTCGAGTACGCGCTCGCCGGGACCAACGCGGCGCTCGACCTCGCCATGCAGGGCCGCGTCAATCGGGCCGCGGAACGGCAGCTCGTCTGGACGCTGGACTTCCAGGCTCGCACCGCGAAATCCGGCGTCATCGGGGGCGGCATCACGTTCCGCTTCGATCTGGACACGTTCGGTCGCGAACTCGGCGAGCCGGACCTGCTGGCGAACAACCGCGGCTGGGCGTGGGGCAAGGCGGGCGGCGACCGCTTCGAGATGCGTTTCGATCCGCCGCTCGAAGCACTGTACTTCGAGCGTGGGCGCAAGTCGGAAATCCGCGCGCTGTTCTACAAGGACCGCATCCCGCAGGGCGCCCGGCGCCAGGTGGCGACGCTGACGGTTTCGGGTCCGGGCGCGATCGCGCCGAGCGTGCCCGAGCGCTTCGGCCTCGACGATCCCCAGCGATGGGATGCCGGCGTCCTCGACTGGAGCCGTGCCCCCGTGGACCTTGCGTTTCTGAATGCCGGCGAGCGGCCGGCAGGGCGCAGAGGATTCGTCGGCGTCGACCGGGGCCGCCTGGTCTTCGCGGACGGCACGCCGGCGCGATTCTGGGGCACCAATCTGTCTGCGCTCGCGCTGTTCGCCACCCGGCCGGAGAACGTGCGGCAGCAGGCCCGCCGACTCTCGGCGCTTGGCTTCAACCTGGTGCGCATCCATCACCACGACTCGCTCTGGGTGGATCCCAATCTGTTCGGCAGCCGCGCCGCTTCGTCGGCGGGCGTTCCGGACCCCGCGATGCTGGAGAAGCTCGACTGGTGGCTCAAGTGCCTGATGGAGGAGGGCATCTACGTCTGGCTCGATCTGCACGTCGGCCGGCAGCTGAAGGCCGGCGACGCGATCGACGCGTTCGAGGAGATCGCCCGCGGCGCGGGACACGCCGAACTGAAGGGTTACAACTACGTCAACGCGAGCATTCAGCGCGCGATGCGGCGCTTCAACGAGGCCTACGTCAACCACGTCAATGGCTTCACGGGGCGGCGCTATCGGGACGAGCCCGGCATCGCCGCGATGCTGCTCACCAACGAGAACGACGTCACGCAGCATTTCGGCAATGCGCTGCTGCCCGACAAGAAGGTGCCGCAGCACAACGCCTGGTACATGGCCCAGGCGCAGGCCTTTGCCGATCGGCACGGGCTGTCCAGGGATCGCGTATGGCGCGCCTGGGAGCACGGCGCATCGAAGCTGTTCCTCAACGACCTCGAGCAGCAATTCGCGAAGGATCAGATCGCGCACTTGCGCGCGCAAGGCGTGAAGGTGCCGATCGCCACCACGAGCACCTGGGGAGGCAATCCGCTCAGCGCGCTGCCCGCGCTGTCGGTGGGCAATCTGATCGACGTCCACGCCTACGGGGCGCTCGGCGAGCTGACGCGCAACCCCATCTACGGGCCGAATCTCGCGCACTGGCTGGCCGCGGCGCAGGTCGCCGGCAAACCGCTCACCGTCAGCGAGTGGAACGTCGAGTCGTTTCCGGCGGCCGACCGCCACGGGGTCGCGCTCTACCTGGCGGCGAGCGGGCGCTTCCAGGGATGGGATGCGCTCCTGCAGTACGCCTATGCGCAGATCCCGCTCAACGGCGCGGGAACCGCGTCCAGCTGGCACACGTACAACGATCCGGCGGCGATGGCCATGCTGCCGGCCGCGGCGCTCCTGTATCGCCAGGGCCACGTCCGCGAAGCGAAGCACACCTACGTGTTCGCGCCGGGCCGGGAGCAACTGTTCGGCACGCCGATCTCCGCCGCGAATTCCGTAGCGCTGCGCACCGCCGCGGAGCGCAGTCGCCTCGTGATCGCGATGCCCGCCACGCCGGAGTTGCCATGGCTGGCGGCAGGTGCGCCCCAAGGGGCGACGGTCCTGACGGACGCGCACCGCGCCGTGATCCCCCTCGATGCGACCGAGGCGGTCTCGGATACCGGCGAGCTGACGCGCAACTGGGGCGAGGGCCTCTATGTCGTCGCGACGCCGCGCACGCAGGCGGTGACCGGCTGGGTCGGCGGCAAGGCGATCCGGCTCCCCGACGTGGAGGCCGCGATCCGCACGCGCAATGCGTCCATCGCCGTGCAGAGCCTGGACGCGCAGCCGATCGCGCTGGCCGGCCGGCTGCTGATTTCGCTCGGCGCGCGCGCCGTTCCGGCGCGCGCCGACGGACTCCCGTTTCTGGCCGAGCCCGTGCTCGGCGAACTGCGCGTGCGCGCCCGCCCGGGGCTCGCGCTATACCGCGCCGCGGGTCCCGGGGAGGCCTTGCAGCGGCTGCCCGCGACTTACCGCGACGGCCGCTACACGATCGCGCTCGAGGCGGGTCTCGGCACGTACTGGCTGGTGCTGCAATAGCGCCTCGCGTCGGCGCGCGTGCTCGAGCGCCTGCTCGAACTGCTTCGCCGAGGCTTCCCAGGATCCCTGCGAGGCCGTGGCGAAGGCGCGCGTGGAGAGTGCGCGCCACGCGGCGTCCTCGAGACCGAGCACCCACTCGGCGCCGCGCACGATCGCGTCGACGTCGTCCACCTCGACGAGGACGCCGTTCTCGCCGCTCACCAGCGCCTCCTCGGGCCATCCGGTGCGCGTCGCGACGATCGGCGTGCGGCAGGCCATCGCCTCCATCGCGGGCAGATTGAAGCCTTCGCTGCGGCTCGCGGACAGCCAGACGTCGCATTGCGCGTAGATCCGGCGGATGCGATCCTGCGCCGGCGCGTGAATGAATTCGGCGCCCGCCGGCAGCGGATAGTCCTTGTGGAGCGGTTTCGCGCCGAAGCAGACGATGCGCAACTCCGGCCGGCGCGCGCGCAGTCGCTCGAGCGCCGCCAGCGTGGTGGACAGGCCCTTGTACGCCGCCGTCGCGTACATGAAGCCGAGCGTCGGCACGCTCTGGCGGCCGCGCGGCGGCGCGTGGAACTGGTCCCGATCGACGCTGTTGGGGACGAGATCGACCACCGTGTCGCCGTATTCCGAGGCCATCAGGTCCGCGAGCCATTGCGCGATGACGATCTTGTGCATCGGCAGCCGGTACGTCGCCCTGACCCGCGCCGCGGGAAGGTTTGGGTGCACCTCGTGGTGCTGCACGAAATAGACTTTCGCCCCCTTCGACGCGCCCAGGGCGCTCACCCATTCGGCCGTTTCCCACCACGTCGCGATGACGACGTCGGCGTCGGGCACGTCGGCGTCGGTCGGCGCGCGCCAGCGCTCGAGCACGCGGTGGTCCACGCCCTCGAGACGGTCGAAGTGCGAGCGGATCCTGCGGCGCCCGAAATCCCACTGGCCCTGGTCGCGCAGGTTTCTCAGCTTCTGCCGCAACGAGATCGGTCTCGGCGGCAGCGAGATCAGCGTGACCTGGTGCCCCAGGCGCGCGAGCGCCTGCGCGTAGATCGCGACGACGCGGGTGCCTCCCGTCATGTCCGGGGAGGCGTGGATGAACGTGATGCGCATCGCGATGTTCTCCAGAAGAATGGGTTGCGGGACGCGCTCGATGGATCGTCGAGCCGCCTCAAGCCGCGAGCAGTCTGACCATGAGGGCGCCCAGGCCCGCGCCCAGGACGATGGCCGGCAGCGGGCGCATTTCCAGGCGCAGATCGAAGATGCCGCACTGCCTGAGATGGTGGACGATCAACGGAATTCCTGCGAAATGACTCAAGGCAATGCCCCAGACCGCGCCGGGCAGGCCGAACGCCGCGAAGCCGGCCAGCGTGAAGGCAGGCAGCGCGACGAGGCGCAGGGCGATCACGCTGAACAGCAGCCGCGACCGGCCGAGCGCGAGGAAGTACTGGGTGGCGAGATGAAACGGAACGCACAGCAACGTGAGCGACAGCACCTGCAGCATCCAGCCCGACTCGGCGTAGCGTGCGTCGAAGAGCACGCGGATCAGCGCGCTGCCGCCGACGGCCAGCCATCCCGCGGTGAAGTAGGCCAGCGCCGCCATGACGGCGTGAAACCGGTAGTAGCCGCGCTTCAGATCGAGCGGCCGGTCGCGCGCCACCTGGCTCAGCGCGGGGAAGCTGACGTCCGCATTGACCTTGGCGAGCGCCTGCTCGATGGCGCTGCCAATCAGCAGCGCGATGACGTAGAGCCCGAGCAGGTTGCCGCTGACCAGGCCCCCGAGCAGCAGCCGGTCGCCGTTGTTGACCAGGAACCCGAGGATCGACGAGGCGAAGATCCATTTGCCGAAGCCGACGACCTGGCGGTACGCGTCGGCGCTCCAATGGAATCGGTTGCGCGTGCCCGCCAGCCAGACGTGACTCAGCGCGGATCGCACGGCGGCGGCGGCCAGCGCGCCCGCCACCAGCCCCCACACCGAGCGGTCGTACGACACCCAGGCGAGCATGCAGCCCAGTCCCGCGACCTGCGCGACGAGCTCCAGCCGCGTCACCTGGCCGAGCTGCAGGTTGCGGCTCGCTTCCAGGAGCTTGGTCGACGCGAACCCGCCGATCACCGCGGTGACCGAGAGCACCGCGATCACCCGCGGCAGCTCCGCGCTCGCATAGACGCTTTGCGATGGCACGACGCCCAGGTGGTTGAGCAGGGCGCACAGCGCGGCGATGCCGACCGCGATCAAGGCGATCGCCAGCCCGCGCAGGATCTGAATCACCCAGATGGTGTCGAGAAACGACGCGTCGCTGCCGCGCTGGTTCTGGATCACGCTCTGGCGCAGCCCGACGTCGGAAAACATCGCCAGGCCGATCAGGACCACGTTGGCGATCGCCATGACGCCGAACATCTCGGGCACCAGCAGCCGGGTCATGACCAGGTTGCCGCCGAGCCGGATCGCCTGGCCGAGCGCGTAGCCGGCCGCGGTCCAGCTTCCCGCGGCGAGCACGCGCCGCCGGAGCGTCAGCGCAGTCATGTCGGCGCGCCTGCGGCTCTGCGCGCAAACCGCTTGCGGATGCGCCAGGCGCCCCAGTTGGCGAGCCGCAGCTGCCAGCCGATCAGCCAGGCCGGCCGGGTGAAGTAGTCGCGCTGCTTGCGGCCGGAGAGATGCTCGACGAGCAGGCCCTGCAGGTAGCCGCCGCCGTCGAACAGCCGGACGCGATTGACGATGACACCGACCGCCGCTGGCGCGAGCTTCTCGAGCTGGCGGCCGGCGCGCTTGACCTCGCCCTGCTGCATGGCGCCCGCTTCGACGACCAGCAGCAGGTGCTGCAGGCTGCGCGCGAGGATTTCCGCATCCGCGGACAGCAGCAGCGGCGGCACGTCCACCAGCACGAAACGGTGTTGCCCAGCCCAGCGCGCGCAGGTCTCGGCGAGCCGCTCGATGCGATCGATGTGGCGCTGACCTTCGGCCGTGCCGACGCGCACGCGCGCCGGCAGCGCCGGGTCGGCGGCCGCGACGCAGTCCTCCGGCGGCACGTCGCCGCGCAGGCAGTCGACGAGTCCGGGGCGCTCGCTCGCGTAACGCGCGTCCGGCGAGAACGCGTTGGCCTCGACGGCGAGCGCCGGGAAGCCGAGCGTCTCGAGGGTCCTGGCGAGGCCGAGGACGAGTTCCGTGGTGCCTGCGCCGGGCTTCACCGAAGAGAACGCGAAGACGCGCGTGCCGTGCGTTTCCTGTTCGCGGATCAGGCCGCCGGCCAGCCGCCGCAGTTGATCGTCGGCGAACAGGCGGGTCGCCGCGTCGCCTTGCTCCACCATCCAGCCCAGCGCGGGGATCGACAGCGCGCGCTCGGCGTCGTTCACCGTGTGGATGCGGCGGTCGGTCAGATCGAGCGCCACCGGCAGCGCGAGCGCGAGGCCCAGCGCCGCGACGAGCACCAGCAGCAGCAGCTTCTTGCGCCCCGGACCGTCCGGCAGATCGGGGGCCAGGCCCGGCGTCACCAGGCGCACGAAACCGAGCGAGTTGGCCTCCGCGGCGAAGAAGTTCAGCCGCGTGCGCACGCTCTCCAGCTCCTTGAGTTCCTGGTCGATGTCGCGCGTCAGCGACATCGCCTGGTTGTAGTAGTCCGCGTAGCTCTGGCTCTGCTTCTGCTGCGACTCGAGCTCCCGCGCCAGATCCGCCTCGATGCGGCGGCTCTGCTCCACCGTGGTCTCGTGGCGCTTGAGCACGCTTTCCTTCACCTGCGCGCTGAGCAGGCCCACCTGGCTCGCGATGTCGGCGTCGATGCGCTTGAGCTCCCCGCTCGCCTCCTGGAAGGCGGGGTGGTCCGGTTTCAGGCCCGAGAGCTGCGCGAGCAGCTCCGCGCGCCGCTTGAAGAGGTGCGATTTCAGGCTGTGCAGGCCAGGGTCGTTCAGCACCGCCTCCTGCACCGAGCGGCCGGAGGTGTCGGTTTCGCCCTTCGCCGTGAACGCCTGGAGCTTCGCCTCCGCTTCGGAGCGCCGGTTGCGCGCCTCGGCGTAGGCACTGCGCGTCTGCGCGATCAGCTTGTCGTACGGGTTCGCTTCGCGTTCCGAAAAACCCGTGATGCCCAGTTGCAGGGCGATGCCGGTGCGCCGCTCGGTCTTGTCCCGCACGCCCTCGAGCAAGGTCTTTTCGCGCGCCTTCAGCGCCTGGACGCGCTCCTCCGCGCCGAACAGCAGCTCCGATTTCGCCCGCTCGAGGTAGACGGCGACGATGGCGTTGACGGTTTCGGCGAGGCCTTCCTTCTGCGAGGTCTTGGCCGTGATCTCGATCATGTAGGTGTCGTGGACGGCGCGCACGGTGAGCGCCTTGCGCAGGCGCTCGACGCTGCGCAGCTCCGGCTCGTACGGCTCGCGCCACAGCGCGCCGCGCTCCCCGAGGCGCTGCAGCGCTTCCCGCAGGATGTCGTAGCGCAGGACGCTCTTCGCCTGGTGCTCGACGAACTGGCGGTACTGCGTGTTGGACTGGAAATCCAGCTCGCCGTCGTCCTTCAGGTTCTTCATGTAGCGCGCGGCCACCTGGACCGTTGCCGTGCTGGCGTACTGCGGTTTGCCCTTCACGAGGACGAACGGCAGGCCGGCCAGCACGACGAGGAGGAAGACGGCCAGTGCGATGCGCGGATGGGCGCGCAGGCTGACCAGCGGCTTGATGCCGGTGCCGGGCAGATCGGCGACGTTGGGGGCGCTCACGGGCGGGTCGGGCGAAGTGATCTCATGCCGCCATTACAGCGCCCGGCGCGGGTCAACTGTGTCGGGACTGTGAACGCTTGGAAAATCATCCTTCTTCGCCGGCGACCGCCGGGAAGAAGTGGGCGCTGCGTGCGCTTTGCAGATCCGCCGAGGCCGGCCCCCGGTAGCTGGCGGCCAGCTGCGGGTGGTCGCGCCAGGGCAGGCGCGCGGTCTGCTGCAGGCGGCGCGCGACGTACGCCTCCAGGGTGCCGACGGTCTTCGCCGGCGTCCCCGCCACGACGCTGTTCGGCGGCACGTCCTTCGTGACGACCGCGCCGGCGGCGACGATGGCGTTCGGTCCGATGGTCACGCCGGGCATGACGATTGCCTGATGGCCGATGAAGACGTTGTCGCGGATGTCGATCGCGCCGACCGCGTCCACGGAGACGCCAAAGGCGCGCTTCACCATGTTCACCGCGCCGTCGTGGCCGAAGAGCGTGCAGCCGCTCAGGCGCACGTTGTTGCCGAGCCGCACGTGCGCGGGATCGGTGATGGTCACGTTGGTCTGGACCGAGCAGTGCTCGCCCACGGCGTGCAGGCCGCCGTGCCGGCGCAGATAGCGCGCCCAGGCCTCGCCATCGGGCTTCACGAAGCGGCGGTAGGCCCCGACCAGCCGATTGTGCCGGTGCGCGGACGCGGTGAGCAGGCCGTGCAGCAGGCGCCTCAGCATGACGCGGTCTCCCCGGGGGCGGTGCGCCGTGCCAGGGGCAGCGCAGGCACGCCGGCCACCACGGCGCCGGCCGGGACGTCGCGCGTCACCACGGCGTTCGCCCCGACCACGGCGCCGTCGCCGATCGTCACGCCGGGCAGGACGGCCACGCCGCGGCCGATCCACACGTGGCGCCCGATCACGACCGCTTGCGCGGCATGGCCCGAGTCGCGCGGCGCCACGCCCTCGCCGAAGCGGTGGTTGGCGTCGCGGATGCTCGCGTATTCGCCGATCATCGAGCCCGCGCCGATCGATACCGCGTGATAGGCGACGATGTGCACGCCGCGCGACAGCACGCAGCCGTCGCCGATGGCAATGCGGCCCGCGCCGCGCGTCTCGAGGTAGAGCTCGCGATACAGATAGAGGGCCTTGCCGAGCGCCACGCGGCCGGTGCCGTGGATCTCGGGCGCGCCTTCGATGACGATCGACGCGTCGGGGCGCTCCTGCAGCGAGGCGCTGAGGCGCGCGAACGCCCACAGGCGCGCGATGCGCCGGCCGAGGTGTACCGAAGGCCATGCGATCGGCGCCAGACATTGCGCAAGGACGGCTTTCGCGGTCATGCGGGTTCCTTGTAGTCGATGAGGCGCTGGCGCACGCCGCGCCGGCGATTGCGCCGGTACGCGAGCTGGCCGAGCAGAATGGGCACCTGCTGAAGATGAGCGTGCAGGGCATACAGGATGCGGGTCGCGAGCGAGCCGCCTTTCCAGGCGCAGCGGCGCGCGCTGCGCGCGACGATGAGCAGCGCCAGGGCGGCGAGCAGTACCCCGGCGAGGGGATGCACGANNAGGTTGCGGCGCGACTCGCGCTGCCAGAGCGGATCGGGGCTCGCCGCGAAGCGTTGCGCGACCTCCGCGTAGGCGTGGCCGGCGCGGAACGCGCGCTGCCAGTAGGCGCGAAAGCTGCGGATCGCGAGATCGTGCGTCGTCATGGGCGCATCGATGTGCACGATGCGGTAGCCGGGCGCACGGATGCGCCGGCAAAGCTCCGGCTCCTCGCCGGCGATGAGCGTCTCGTCGAAGCCGCCCGCGCGCTCCAGCACGCTGCGGCGCATGAGCGCGTCGCCGCCGCAGAACGCGGTGTCGCCCGGCGCGTAGATCCAGTCGAGGTCGAGCACGCGAACGTAGAGCGACTGCGCGGGATCGCGCTCGCGCCGGTGGCCCCAGACGACGGCGACGTCCGGATCGCGGAACTCGCGCAGCGCGCGCCGGACGAAATCGGGGTGCAGCACCGTGTCGCCGTCGAGAAACAGCACGAACTCGCCCCGTGCCGCGCGCCAGCCGGCGTTGCGCCCGACGGCCGCGCTGGGGCGCTCGGGCTGCACGCGCAGGACGCGCGCGCCCAGCGCCGCCGCGCGCTCGGGGCTGCCGTCCGTGGACGACGAGTCGACGTAGATCAGCTCCGCGCCGAGCGGCCTTGCCGACTCGAGGCAGCGCACGAGGCGCTCGCCCTCGTTGCGCCCGATGACGACGACGGAGACGCGCATGGCGCTCAGGCGGCGATCCGGAGCAGTTGCTGCTGCGCTTCGCTCAGCGGCGCGGGCTGGCTGCGCGCATCCGCGAACAGCCACGACGTGTCGGTGAGCGAGCCGTCGATGACGGTGCCGTCGCTGCCGACGCAGTAGCGGCCGCTCAGGATCTTCTCGCTCAGCTCGGCGAATCCCGCCACGCGCGTGTGCTCGAGCAGCACCGAGCGCTCGATGCGCGCGCCCGCGCCGACGTGGCAGGCCGAGCCGATCAGGGTCGGCCCGACGAGCTCCGCGCCGTCCTCGATGGTCGCGCTGCTGCCGATGTACACCGGCGGCACGATGCGGCAGCGATCGAGGTTGGCATTGACGTTGAGGCCCATCCACACCCCGGGCCGCACCTCGCGGCCGGGCAGGCTGAAGCCGCGGATCTCGCCGCGCAGCGCCTGCTGCACGACCTGGTAGTAGTCGGTGACGCGGCCGATGTCGAGCCACTGGAAGGGCAGGGTCACGCCGTGCAGCGCGGCGCCCGCGCGCGCGAGGGCCGGGAACAGCTGGCTGCCGAGGTCGTACACGCCCTGCGCCGGGATCCAGCGCAGGATGTCCGGCTCGAACAGGTAGATGCCCGTGCTGATGCGGTTGGAGCGCGCCGTCCCTCGCGCNNCCGTAGTTGTGCAGCTCCGCGTCCGGCATTTCCTTGAGGGCGACCGTGGCCAGCGCCTTGCGCGCGCGGTGCTCGCGCACCAGCGCCTTCAGGTCGATGTCCACGAGCGCATCGCCGCAGATCACCAGAAAGGTGTCGTCGAAGAAAGCCGAGTGCTGCTGGATCTTGCGGATCGCGCCCGCCGAGCCCAGCGGCGCGTCGTGCAGCACGCCGTCGCTCTCGTAGCCCTCGAACGAGTAGCCCATCTCGACGTCGAAGCGCCAGCCGTCGCGGAAGTAGGCCTCGATCTGCGGCGACAGGTAGCTGGTGTTGACCATGATCTGCCCGAAGCCGTGGCGGCGCAGGTGCTGCACCAGCAGCTCCATGACCGGCGTGTGCACGATGGGGATCATCGGCTTGGGAAGCGCGTGCGTCAGTGGCTGCACGCGGGTGCCTCGGCCGGCGGCCAATATCAGGGCTCTCACGGCTTGCCTCTCCTCGTCTGTGGCGCGGCAGGTCGCCGCGGAAACCCATTACAGCCCGGGGGAGGACGGCGAATGTGGCAGCAGTGAAAACTTATGGAAAACGATCGCGCGGCCTCCCGCGGCGACCCGCCGCGGGACCTAGGGCCGGGCGATGTGCCTGGCGGCGCGGACCACTTCGTCGAAGGCGGCACCCAGCCGGGCCAGGTCCTGCTCGTGCGGATGGGTGCCTCTGCGGATGGTGTCCTCCAGGCCCCTGGCGG
>DKBI01000228.1 GCA_002451175.1 Betaproteobacteria bacterium UBA6904 | reverse complement strand
TCGCCGAGCGGATGATTGTGGTGGCTCGGCACGAGCGCAAGCACGTTGCGGCCGCTGCCCAGGCGCAGCGTGTACAGGATCTCGGCGCCGCGAAACGCCTTGTGCACGACTTCCGCCTGCGTCGGCGAATCGTCGTCGTGGACGACGTCGTCGGGGCGCAGCAGCACCTCGGCGACGCAACCGCGCCCGCAACTGTCGCAGCCGACCTGGCACTGCCGGGGAATATTGCCAACGAGCACACCGAGCTCGATTTCGACGCGGCCCGGGTCCAGCACCTTGGCCGGGAGGAACACGCCCTGGCCGATGAAATCGGCCACGAACCGGTTTGCCGGGCGATGGTACAGGTTGTACGCGGTGTCCCACTGCTGGATGCGCCCCTCGTGCAGGACGCCGATCTCGTCGGCGATCGCAAACGCCTCGTGCTGGTCGTGAGTGACGAGCACGGCGGTCGTGCCGGAGGCCTTGATGATTTCGCGCAGCTCGAGCGACAGCCGTTCGCGCAGATCGACGTCGAGATTCGAGAACGGCTCGTCGAGCAGCAGCAGAGCGGGGCGCGGCGCGAGCGCGCGCGCCAGCGCAGCGCGCTGTTGCTGGCCGCCGGAGAGTTCGTGCGGGTACTTGTGCAGCGCGCCGCCCAATCCGACGAGCGCGGCGAGCTCGGTGATCCGCGCGTCGCGCTCGGCGCGCGGCACGTCGCGCAAGCCGAAGCGCACGTTGTCGCCGACGTTCAGGTGCGGGAACAGGGCGTAGTCCTGAAACACCATGCCGATGCGGCGCGCCTCGGGCGCGAGCTGATAACCGGGTCGCGTCACTACGGCGCCATCGATGAGGATCTCCCCGGCGCTCACCGGCTCGAATCCGGCCACGCCGCGCAGCAGCGTGGTCTTTCCGCAGCCGCTGGGACCCAGGATGCAGCCGATCGCGCCACGCGCCAGCGAAAAGCTGACGTCCTGCACGACGACATGGCCGCCGTAGCCTTGGCGAATGCCGCGCAGTTCGAGAACGATGGACGGTGTCATGGAGGTGTGTTTGCCGGCAGGCGGATCATTTCAGATGATAACAATTCGCATTTAGTTTACCCTTGTTGCGGCGGGTTGGTAAGATTTCTCGAAATTTCAAAGAGTTTTCATGTCCTTGTCGGGATCGGCGGTCGTTCCAGCGATTTCGCGGTGGTCGGGTATATCCCGCCTTCGCGCAGGGGCTATCGCGATCGCAGCGCTGATCTGCGTGCCGGTCGCAGCGGTCATCGTCAATCTTTTCGTCCCGCGGGGCGAGACCTGGCGCCATCTCGCGCAAACGGTACTGCCCGAATACGTCATGAACACCGCGTTGCTCGCGGTGCTGGTCGGCGCCGCCGTGATGGTGATCGGCGTCGGCTGCGCATGGCTGACGTCGATGTGCCGCTTTCCGTTGGCGCGTTTTTTTTCGTGGGCACTGCTGCTGCCGCTGGCGATGCCGGCCTACGTCATGGCGTACGCGTACACGGATTTCCTGCAGTTCTCCGGCCCCGTTCAGTCGTGGCTGCGAGCGTGGTTCGGCTGGCGGGCGGGCGATTACTGGTTCCCCGACGTGCGCTCGCTCGGCGGCGCCGCGGGCGTGCTGGGCTGCGTGCTCTACCCGTATGTGTACCTGCTCGCGCGCGCGGCTTTTCTCGAGCAATCGGCGTCGGCGCTCGAGAGCGCGCGCATCCTGGGCGAGAGCCCCTGGCGCAGTTTCTGGCGCATCGCGTTGCCGCTGGCGCGGCCGGCCATCGTCGCGGGCACCGCGCTCTGCCTCATGGAGGCGCTCGCCGACTACGGCACGGTGGCCTATTTCGGCGTCAACACGTTCTCCACGGGGATCTTCCGCGCGTGGTTCTCGATGGGCGATCCGATCGCCGCCGCGCAACTCGGCGCCCTGCTGCTCGCGGGAGTCGCGGGCGTTCTGGCTCTCGAGCGGCTGGCGCGCGGGCGAGCCGCATTTCATGTGACGAGCCGCAAGCCCCCCTCGCCGTATGCGCTGCGCGGGGTTCGCGCGCTGGGCGCCATGCTCGCCTGCGCCGCGCCGCTGCTCGTCGGTTTCGTCGTGCCCGCCGGACTGCTGGTGCGGCTCCTCTGGCACGAGGATGCCGTAAGTCTGGGTGCGCGCTTCGCCAAGTGGGCCGCCAACAGCCTGCTGCTTGCCGCGCTTGCTGCTGCAATCGCCGTAGGCTGCGCGCTGGTCATCGCGTACGGATCGCGCCTCAAGCCTGGATTCGCGGAGCGCGCTGCGGCGCGGGTGGCGGGGCTGGGCTACGCCGTTCCCGGCGTCGTCATCGCGGTCGGCGTGATGGTTCCGTTGACGCGCCTGGACCATGCGCTCGGCGCGTTGTTTTCGTCCGGCGGCGCAGGGGGGCTGATGCTTTCCGGGACGATCGTCGCGCTGCTTTACGCCTATCTCGTGCGGTTCCTTGCCGTGGCGCTGCAAACGGTGGAGGCCGGCCTGTCGAGGATCAAGCGCAGCATGGACGATGCGGCGCGCAGTCTGGGCGCGGGACCTGGCGAAACCCTGCTGCGGGTGCATGCGCCGCTTCTCGGTCGAAGCCTCGTCGCGGCGTCACTGCTCGTCTTCGTCGACGTGATGAAGGAACTGCCGGCGACCCTGGCGCTGCGTCCCTTCGATTTCGATACGCTCGCCGTGCAGGCGTTCAATCTCGCGAAAGACGAGCGTCTCGCGGAGGCGTCGATTCCCTCGCTCGCGATCGTCGCCGTCGGCCTGATCCCGGTGTACCTGCTTGCCCGGTCGATGGCGCGGCGCTAGCGCCAGCCTGCGCGGTCATAGACTTTTTGGGCCGCGGCCTGCTGACGGCCGAGGGCGCTGACGTTCAGACGATCGGCCTTGAACGCCCCCAGCGTGGCGAGCGCAGGATTGTCGATTTTCGCGGTGCTCGTCACCGGGTACTCGTTGTTGCCGTCGGCGAAGTAACGCTGCGCATCGTCGCTCGCGAGGTACTCGAGAAAGCGAATCGCCGCCTGGCGATGCGGGGCGTGCTTGAGCACGCCGGCGCCGGATACGTTGACATGGGTTCCGCGTCCGTCCTGGTTCGGCCATGCGACGCCGGTCTTCGCGATGGCGTCGCGCTCGTCCGGCTTTTGCGAGCGCATGAGCCGCGCGTAGTAGTAGGTATTGGCGAGCGTGAGCGCGCATTCGCCCGAGGCGACGGCCTTGATCTGGTCCGTGTCGCCGCCTTTGGGCGCGCGCGCGAAATTGGCGACGACGCCGCGAGCCCATTCCTCGGTCTTCGCTTCCCCCAGGCTTTCGATCATGCCCGCGGCAAGCGACAGGTTGTAGATGCTGGCGCTGGAGCGCATGCAGACCTTTCCCTTCCATTTTGCGGTGGCCAGGTCCTCGTAGTTGCGCACCTCGCCGGGCTTGACGAGATCCCGGTTGAAGACGATGACGCGCGCACGGGTCGAGAAGCCGAACCACAGTCCGTCGGGATGGCGAAGGTGTGCCGGGACGTGGCGCTCGAGTTCGGCGGATTTCACGGGCTGAAACAAGCCAGCCTGCTCGGCGCGCCAGAGCCGTCCGGCATCCACCGTGACGAGGATGTCCGCGGGGCTCGACGCGCCCTCGTTGCGAAGCCGCTCGATCAGCGCGTCCTCGGGTGCCTCGATGCGCTGAATCCGGATACCCGTCTTCTGCGTGAAACCGGTGTAGAGGGCCTCGTCGGTCTGGTAGTGCCGCGACGTGTAGAGGTTGAGCACGTTGTCCTGTGCAGCCGACTGTCCAGCTAGCAGGGCCGCTGCGGCCGCCAGTGAAATCGCGATACGTTTCATAGGGTTGAATCCGTAGACCAGTGGAAGGGGGATTGGCCCCAGATATTACATTAAATGAGAAGCATTCTCATTGATCTTGAACAACGAACCGAAATNNCGGAGCGAATGCTTTCGACCCGCACACGCGCCCCCGTCTTCGGGGCGTGAACGAACCGACTATCGCCGAGGTAGATGCCGACGTGCGAGAAAGGACGGCCGAGCGTGTTGTAGAAAACGAGATCGCCTGGCTGCAGTTCCTCGAGACCGACGGCCATCCCCAACTCGCTCTGCGACTGCACGGTGCGCGGCAGCTTGATGCCGTAGGCCTCCAGGAAGACGTGAGCGACCAGCCCGCTGCAATCGAAACCCTGCTCCGGGGAGGAACCCCCGTAGCGGTAATCCACGTCGAGAGTGAGCAGCGTCTGCAGCAGCGCCTCGGTGCGATTGGCGGTGCCGATCGATGGTGCTGTCGTTGCTGCCTGGTCCGGTTGCGAGACTTCGACCGATCGCGTCGCAAGCCCGCTGCATCCAGAAAGCGAGGCCAGAAATACGATCAAATACAGCGTGTTGTGCCGCATAATTCAGGTAATCTAGTGAAATGCGGCTTGCCTGTAAAGCGGTTGCTGCGACGGCCATGGCGCTCTGTCCGGCGACTGTTGCGCCGGTGCACGAGCAACTCGAACCCGGCATCGCCTCAGCGCGTGTGGCGAGCGGCTTGGAGACGCAGGGGCGCTGAGTGAGTGTCGAGGAGACGCGCCCCTGAGTCTGAGCGAGCCGGACGCAGCGCGCAGCGTGCGACGGGCGTTCGCGGCCGGCGGCCCGCTGGCGTCGACCATCGCCGGATATTTCGAACGGCCGCAACAGCTCGAGATGGCGCTGGCCATTCTCGCGGCAATCGAGGGCCAGCAGGTGCTTGCCGCGGAGGCGGGCACTGGAACCGGCAAGACGCTGGCCTACCTCGTTCCGGCGCTGCTTGCCGGCGGCAAGGTCATCATCTCCACCGGCACGAAGACGCTGCAGAACCAGCTTTACGATCGTGATCTGCCCGCGGTGCGTGCAGCGCTGGCGGCGGGCGCCGGCACGGCGCTGTTGAAAGGCCGGGCCAATTACGTTTGCCTGCTGCGCACGCGCCGCGCTGCATCGGAGGCACGGCTCGGCTCCCGCGAGGAGGCGGCGCACCTGCGCGCCATCGCCCGGTTCGCAACGACGACCGTTTCCGGCGACCGCGCCGAGCTCGCCAGCGTGCCCGAAGATGCGGCCGCGTGGCTGCACGCCACCTCGACGCGAGACAACTGCCTTGGGCAGGAATGCCCCGATTACAAGGACTGCTTCGTCATGCGCGCGCGCCGCAACGCGCTTGCGGCCGACATCGTGGTCATCAATCACCACCTCTTTTTTGCGGACGTGATGCTGCGCGACGAGGGCGTGGCCGAGCTGCTCCCCGCGTGCAACACCGTGATCTTCGACGAGGCGCACCAGCTTCCGGAGACGGCGCGGCTGTTCTTCGGCGAGCGCCTGTCGAGCGCGCAGGTCGCGGAGCTCGGCCGCGACACGCGGATCGAGCTGCGCGCAGCGGGCGGTGCGTCCGCCGAGCTCGAGCATCTGGCGCAGCAGCTGGAGCGCGCGGCGCGCGACCTGCGGCTCGCCTTCGGCGACCGGGTCGAGCGGCTGGCATGGAAGCAGGCCGAGCAGCGCGAGGCATTCGGTCAGGCGCTGCGTGCGCTCGGGGCGGCGCTCGAAACGCTCACGGAGCCGGCCGCCGCGCAGGCCGAGCGCTCCGAAGGGCTCGCATCCTGCGCACGGCGCGCGGGGGAAGCGCGCGCCCTGCTCGGACGCCTGCTGGCGGAGGACCAGCCGGAGCGGGTGCGGTGGGTGGAGGTCGGAGCGCACAGCGTGCAGCTGCACGCCACGCCGCTGTCCTCGGCCGAGCTCTTCCAGCGGCAGATGCAGGATTCGCCGCGCGCCTGGATCTTCACGTCGGCAACGCTCGCGGTGGGCGACGACTTCTCGCATTTCAAGCGCGAACTGGGCATCGACGATTGCGCCGCGCGCACGTGGCCGAGCCCGTTCGACTACGAGCGGCAGGCGCTGGTGTACGTGCCGCGGGGACTTCCCGCCGATCCCAACGATCCGGCCTTCACCGCGGCCGTGATCGAGGCCGCGCTGCCGGTGCTGCGCGCCAGCGGCGGGCGCGCGTTCCTGCTGTTCACGACGCTGCGCGCCTTGCGGCGCGCGCACGAGATCCTCGCCGCGCGCCTGCCGGCCGAAGGCCTGGACCTCCCGCTGCTCGTGCAGGGCACCGGCTCCCGCAGCCAGCTCCTGGAGCGTTTTCGCCAGCTGGGCAACGCCGTGCTGCTCGGCGCGGCCTCGTTCTGGGAAGGGGTGGACGTGCGCGGCGAGGCGCTCTCCGTCGTCCTCATCGACAAGCTGCCGTTTGCTCCGCCGGACGACCCGGTGCTCGCCGCGCGCATCGAGGCGCTGCGCGCGCGCGGCGGCAATCCGTTCATCGAGTTCCAGTTGCCGCAGGCGATTCTCGCGCTCAAGCAGGGCGCCGGCCGACTGATCCGTGATGAAAACGACCGCGGCGTGCTGGTGCTGTGCGACCCCCGGCTGCTCACGAGGCCCTACGGCAGGAGCATCCTCGCCAGCCTGCCGGCGATGAAACGGACGCGGGATGCCGGCGAAGTCGCAACGTTTCTCGCTAAAATGCGCGCATGAAAATCGTCATCACCGGAGGCGGCGGGTTCCTCGGATTCAAGCTCGCCAAGGCGCTGCTCGCTCGTGGCCGGCTCACGGGGCCGGACGGGCGCGAGCAGGAGATCTCGAAGATCGTTCTGCTCGATGGCGCCTTCCCGGCGGCGATGCCGACGGATGCGCGACTCGAGGCGGTCGCCGGCGACGTGTCCGATGCGTCGACCGTGGCGCGCGTCGTGACTCCCGACACCGGGTCGCTCTTTCACCTTGCGGCGGTGGTCAGCGGCGCGGCGGAGGCCGACTTCGATCTCGGTCTGCGCGTCAATTTCGAAGGCACGCGACTGCTCGTCGCGCAGTTGCGCCAGTGCGCGAGGCCGCCGCGCGTCGTGTTTGCGAGTTCGGTCGCGGCGTTCGGCGGCGAGCTGCCGGCGGTGCTCGACGACGGCACGATCGCCAACCCGCAGACGTCCTACGGAACCCAGAAGGTCATCGGCGAGTATCTGATCTCCGATTACTCCCGCAAGGGATTCCTCAGCGGCTGCTCGCTGCGCCTGCCCACCATCGTCGTGCGACCCGGCAAGCCCAATGCGGCGGCCTCGTCGTTCGCGAGCGGCATCCTCCGCGAACCGTTGAACGGCGTGATTTCCGATTGCCCGGTGGCGCCCGAGACGGGCGTCTGGCTGCTGTCTCCGAAGCGGGTCACGGAGGCGTTCATCCACGCGCACGAACTGCCCGCGTCAGCGTGGGGTACGCGCCGCGTGCTGAACCTCCCCGGCATCACGGTCACCGTGGCCGAGATGATCGCGGCGATGGGCCGCGTGGCTGGCCGGCAGGTGATGGAGCGCGTGCGCTACGTCGAGGACGAGCGCATCCGCGCGATCGTGCGCACCTGGCCCGCGCGCTTCGAGACCCCGCGCGCCATCGCGCTCGGCTTCCAGCGTGATCCGGACATCGAAACCGTGATCCGCGACTACATCGCGGACGAGAACATCCGCGTCGCCTGAGCGTTGGGGTCAGACCCCAAATGTGGGCAATGGGGTCTGACCCCATTTGCCCATTCGCGTTACCAGTTGGGGTCCCAGAGCTTCCACCAGGGCGCGTCGCGCCCGGTCTTGCCC
>DKBI01000212.1 GCA_002451175.1 Betaproteobacteria bacterium UBA6904 | reverse complement strand
GTGCGCCAGAAATTGGTGCGCGTCGTGGCGAGGACGAGCGCGAGCAGCTGCCGCAGCGCGCGGTCCTCCGACAAGTTCTCCACGCCCTCGAGCGCCGCCTCGATCGCCTGCGCGCGCTCACGCGCGGGGCCCTCGCCCTCCGCCGCGCGCGCGGGATCGAAGCGCGCCTTGAACAGCTCGACGAGCGCGCGCGCGATCTCGGGGTGCGCGGCGAGCGTCGCCTCGATGAAGCCCTGCGAGAGCGTGAAGCCGGTCTGGCGCAGGTACTTGGCGTAGGCGCGCAGCACGACGATTTCGCTCGCCGGGAGGCGCGCCGCAACCACGAGGCGATTGAAATCGTCGTTTTCCACTTCGCCGCGGAAAATCCGCCCGAACGCGTCCTCGAACACGGCGTGCAGGCCGTGCACGTCCGTCGCCGCGTCTGCGGCCGCCGTCTGCACGCCGAAATCGTGCAGCCAGATCGGCGGCTCGCCCGCGGGCGCCACGCGGTGCGGACGCTCGTCGATCACCCGCAGTCCCATGCGCTCGAGCATCGGCAGGCTGTCGGACAGGGGGACCGGTCCGCCGAGGTGGAACAGCTTGAAGCGCAGCCCGCCCGGCTCCGCCTCGAGCGGCCGGTACAGCGACAGGCCGAGCGGCGCCGCCGCCGTGAGGCGCGCCATCAGCTCGATGTCCGGCACCGCGGCCCGGGCGCTGAATTCCTCCCGATAGCTCACCGGCAGCGCGCCGTCGAAGCGCGCGAGGAGCGCGTTTCCCGCCGCCTCGCCGTGCGACGCGATCAGCGCCTCGCGCAAGGCGTCGTCCCAGCGCCGCGCGGCGGCGGCCAGGCGCGCCTCGAGCGCGCGCTCGTCGACGGCGGGAATCCGCCCGGGCGTGGTGCGCACCGTGATGATGACGCGCGCCAGCGCCGATTCCGACAGGTGCACGTTGAACTCGGAGCCCGTGCCCTCGAGCGCGGCGAGCAGGATCGCCTGCCACTTCTTGCGCAGTTCGGTGGTGTAGGTCTCGCGCGGCGAATAGATCATGCAGACGACGAAGCGCTCGAACGCGTCGCGCCGCAGGAACAGCCGGAACCGCTGCCGGTCGCCGAGATGCAGGATGCCCGTCGCCGTGCGCAGCAGGTCGTCCTCGCTGGTCTGAAACAGCTCGTCGCGCGGGTAGCTGCCGAGGATGCTGACGAGCGCCTTGCCCGCGTGGCTGCCCGGGAGCACGCCGGCGCGCGCGATGACGTTCGCCGCCTTGCGACGCAGGAGCGGCACCTCGGGAAGCTCCGCGCGGTAGGCCATCGAGGTGAACAGGCCAAGGAAGCGGTGCTCGCCGCACACGCGTCCCGCGGCATCGAAGCGCTTGACGCCCACGTAGTCCAGGGTGCGTGCGCGGTGAACCGTCGAGCGCGCGTTGGCCTTGGTGACGATCAGCAGCTCTGGGGCGTGCGCCGCGGCGCGGACTTCCGGCGGCAGTGCGGCGAAGCTCGCCGCGACCTCCCGGCCCGGGTCCTCGCGCAGGATGCCGAGGCCCGAGCCCGGCACGATGCGCAGCGCGTCCTCGCCGCCCGCCACGACGAGGTCGTGGCAGCGGTATCCGAGGAACGTGAAGTGGTCCTCGGCGAGCCAGCGCAGAAACGCCCGGCTCTCGTCGAGCTCGTCCGCCGTCACCGGCGGCGCCTGCGCAGCGAGATCGGCCTCGATGGCGGCAAGGCGACCCCGCATCGCCTGCCAGTCGGTGACGGCCAGCCGCACGTCGCGCAGCACGCGCCCGAGATCCGCCGCGAGCGCCTCCAGGCGCGCGGGCTCGGCGAGGCGATCGACCTCGGCATGGATGAACGATTCGCGGCGCGATGCGCCCGCGTCCTGCGGCTCGACCTCGGCGAGCGCGCCGTCCGCGGCGCGCCGCACGGCAAGGATCGGGTGGACGATGAGGTGCAGCGTCAGCCCCTGCCGGTTGAGCTCCATCGTCACCGAATCGACGAGGAACGGCATGTCGTCGTTGACGATCTCGAGCACCGTGTGGGTCGACTGCCAGCCGTGCTCCTCGACCGTGGGGTTGAAGGCGCGCACGCACGCGCTGCCCGGCGGGCGCCGCCGCGCGAACTGCCAGTGCGAGAGCGCCGCGCCGTAGAGATCGTCGATCGAGCGCTCGCCGAGGTCCTCCGGGTCGACCTGCGCGTAATAGCCGGCGACGAAGCGCTCGAGGAGCGCACGCTGCGGCACGGCGAGCCGGGCGCGCACCCGTCCCAGCACCTCGTCCAGGCGCTCGGCTCGGCCGGCGTTCGCGTGCTTGCTCATCGGCGCCTCGGGTGACGCACCGAAGCGATCCTAGCGTGCCCCGGGCCGGGCACGCTGACGCGGATCAATATCGGTCAGTACTTTACGGAGCAGCCGTAGGGCTGCGTGCTCGCCTGGCTCACGGCCTTGCCGGCGAGCAGCTCGTCGAGCGCCGCGCGCACGTAGTTCTTCGCGGTCTTCACGTCCTCGGGATCGGTCGAGCGCTTGTCGTCGATGCCGCCGGCGTACGCCAGCACGCCCTTCGGGTCGACGATGTACATGTGCGGCGTGGTGCGCGCGCCGTAGGCCTTGCCCGCCTCGCCTTTCGGATCGAGCAGCGTCGCCGTCGCCGCGGCGTTCATCTGCTTCATCCACCCCGCCATCTCGGCCGGCGCCTTGTACTCGGCGTGCCCGGCGCGGGTCGAGTTGATCGCGAGCCACACCACCCCGCGCGCGGTGGCGTCCTTTTGCAGGCGCTGCATGTTGGCGCTGCCGTAGTGCTTGCGCACGTAGGGGCATTCGGGGTTCACCCACTCGAGGACCACGGTCTTGCCGCGGTACTGGGTGAGCTGCACCGTTCCCGAGGCGACGTTCTCCAGCGCGAAATCCGGCGCCGGCGCGCCCACCGTGGCGGCGTGCGCCGGCAGCACGGCGAAAAGCAGCAGAGCGAGCAGTCTGGTCATGATTTCCCTTTCATCGTGGTGCGGCCATTATGGGCACGTCGATCTCGAACGCGCGAGCGCCCTCCGTGAGGAGAACACCGGTGAGGCGCGCAAATTCCCCCACCGGCTGCTGCGACACCGGAATGGCGAGACGCAAGCCGGTGCCGGCCCGCTCGAGCGGCTGCGCCGCGGCATGCTGCACCTTGCCTTCCTCGTAGGGAAGGAAGGCCAGCACCGGCGCATCGGCCCCCGGCGCNNGCGCCTCGAGCAGCACGCGATCGCCATCGCGTCGCGCCGAGAGCCGCCACTTCGCCGGCGCCGCCTGTGGCAGCCGGATCGCGTCGAGCGCCGCGGCCCATTTGCCCGGCGCGCCGCGGCCCGCCGGCAGGGCGAGCGAGAGTTCCCCTTGCTCGGGGATGCAGTGCTCCGGGTCGCACACCAGCCAGCGCACGCGCGCCGCGAGCCGGAGCGTGCCTTGCGCATCGGCGGGCACGCGGACTTCGCTTGCGAGCAGTACCTCGCCCTCGTAGCCGTAGTTCACGAGCGGCCCGATCGGAAAGCGCTGCGGCACGGGCCAGCGGATCTCGCCGGCGGAGAACCCTGCGGGCAGCCGCCAGTCGATCGACGTCGGCTGCCCCGAGTCGCCCGGATTGCGCCAGTAGGTGTGCCAGCCCGGCCTCGACTTCAGGCGCAGCGCGACGAGGAGCGGCTGGCCGGGCTCGGCCGCATCGCGCGCCGCGACGAGTTCGGCTTCCGCGTGGTCGGTCACGACGACCGTGGCGTGCNNGACGTCGTGCCGCAGCAGCGTGCCATTGATTTCGGCCAACCGTCTCAGGATGGCGGCATTGGCGACCAGCCGCTCCCGGATCTGGGCAAAGGCACGCACCACATAGACGCTCATCGCCACTGCCTGGGGACTGTTGAGCACCATCGCCGCCATGATCGTGCCATGCTCGGTGAACGCATGCGGGGGATACTTGGCGTGCTGGCCGCGCTCTAAGGTCGCAGTTTGCGACCTTAGGGCGACACGCCCGTCTGCGCCGACCGCGCCGCAGCGCTGCAGCGCCTTGAACTCCTCCCGCGCAAGCTGAAACCCGAAGTCATCGGGAAATCGCTCGCGATTTCTCCGCATTTGCTCGTTCAAACGTTTCGGATGCACACCGTAGAGCCCGGCCAGGTCGGCCGCAAGGATCACCCGATGCCCGCGCACCACGAGTATCCGGCTCTCGACCGACCGTCCCTGAACCGCTTTGCGCGCTGCGCCCATAGCCTGCCCAGACGCACGGCAGGGCAGCCGGATGACGAGCGCTGATCCCCGAGGCGGGCTAAGCCGCCGCCAGCTCCTCGGTCCGGCCCGCCAGGTAGTCCTCGTAGCTGCCGCGGAAGTCGATCACGGACGCCGATTCGCCCGGCGCCGCGCCCGGGCGCAGCTCGAGGATGCGCGTGGCGAGCGAGGACACGAACTCGCGGTCGTGCGAGACGAAGACGAGCGTGCCGGTGTACTTCTCGAGCGCCGTGTTGAGCGATTCGATCGCTTCCATGTCGAGGTGGTTGGTCGGCTCGTCGAGCAGCATGACGTTCGGCATGCTGAGGACGAGCTTGCCGATCAGCAGGCGCTGGCCTTCGCCGCCGGAGATCACGCGGAGCGGTTTCTTCTGCTCGTCGCCCGAGAACAGCAGCTGGCCGAGCGTCGCGCGCACGATCTGCTCGTCCTGCGCGCGATCCTTGCGGCGCCAGCGCGAAAGCCACTCGGCGAGCGTGTCGTCGGTCCTGAATTCGTCCGCGGGGTCCTGCGGCCAGTAGCCGAGGCGCGCCTTCTCGGCCCACTTCACCGTGCCGGCATCGGCTTCGAGACTCTGCGCCAGGCAGCGCAGCAGCGTGGTCTTGCCGACGCCGTTGGGGCCGATGATCGCCACTTTCTCGCCGGCCTCGATCGTGAGATCGAGCTTTCCGAACAGCGTGCGGCCGCGCTCGTAGCCCTTCATGACGCCCTTCGCCTCGAGCGCGAGGCGGTGCAGTTTTTCGTTCGGATCGACGAGGAAGCGGATGAAGGGGTACTGCCGGCTGGAGGGCTTGACGTCCTCCACCTTCAGCTTGTCGATCATCTTGCGGCGCGACGTCGCCTGGCGCGCCTTCGCCTTGTGGGCGCGGAAGCGCCGCACGAAATCCTCCAGCTCGGCGATGCGGTCCCTCGCCTTCGCGTTGTCCTTCTCCAGCTGCTGCTTCGCGAGGGCGGAAGCCTCCATGTAGTCGTCGTAGCTGCCCGGGTAGACGCGGATGCCGCCGAAATCCACGTCCGCCATGTGCGTGCAGACCGCGGAGAGAAAGTGCCGGTCGTGCGAGATGATGACCATGGTGCTCGTGCGCTGGTTGAGCACGTCTTCCAGCCAGCGGATGCTGTTGATGTCGAGGTTGTTGGTCGGCTCATCGAGCAGCAGGATGTCCGGGTCGCCGAACAGCGCCTGCGCGAGCAGCACGCGCAGCTTCCAGCCGGGCGCCACTTCGCTCATCGGGCCTTCGTGCTGCGCCTTGGTCACGCCGAGGCCGAGCAGCAGCTCGCCCGCGCGCGCCTCCGACGTGTAACCGCCGTACTCCGCGTATCTGGCCTCCAGCTCGGCGGCGCGCAGGAATTCGTCCTCGCCCGCCTGCGGATCGGCGTAGATCGCGTCGCGCTCCTTCATCGCCGCCCACATTTCGGCGTGGCCCTGCAGCACGACGTCCAGCACGCGCTCGCTCTCGAAGGCGAACTGGTCCTGGCGCAGCCGCCCCACCCGCGCGTGGGCGTCGATCGCGATCGTGCCCGCCGAGGGCTCCAGCTCGCCGCCGAGGACCTTCATGAAGGTGGATTTGCCGCAGCCGTTGGCGCCGATCAGGCCATAGCGGTTGCCGCCGCCGAATTTCACGGAGACGTCGGAAAACAGGGGCTTGGCCCCGAACTGCATGGCGATGCCGGAGGCGATGATCACGTTGGGATTCCAGAAACAAAAAAGCCGGCCGCGGCCAGCTTTCGGTGGGTCTAACTGCGAGGGCGGATTATAGCAGCGCCGCCAGCCGCTCGCGCAGGCGCTTTACGGTCTCGGGCTCGCCGCGGACGCGGAGGAAGACGCCGTCGCCGTCGGCACGCTCCTGCAGCACGGTGCAGCTGGAGAAGATCTCCCCGCGCAGCTTCTGCGCCGCCCAGGGCAGATACAGCTCGGCCTCGGCGAGGCGCTGCTGGAAGAAGCCGAGGATCGCCTCGCGCAGCTTGGCAACGTCGCCCTCCCGCTTCGCGCTCATCACGACGCAGCCGGGATGCTGCGCGCGCAGCGCCGCCTCGCGCCCGGCCTGCTGCGCGGCGTCGCCAGCGCGGTCGATCTTGTTGAAGACCAGCAGCCGCGGCAGGTTCTGCGCGCCGATCTCGTCGAGCACGCCGTCGGTCACCTGGTGCTGGCGCTCGCATCCCGGGTCGCTGGCGTCGACGACGTGCACGAGCAGCGACGCCTCGAGCGCCTCGTCGAGCGTCGACTTGAACGAGGCGACGAGGCCGTGCGGCAGGTTCTTGATGAAGCCGACCGTGTCGCTGACCAGCACGCGCGGCACGCTCTCGGGGTGGAGCGCGCGCACCGTGGTGTCGAGCGTCGCGAAGAGCTTGTCGGCGACCAGCGCCTCGCTTGCCGTCAGCGCGCGCATCAGCGTGGACTTGCCCGCATTGGTGTAGCCGACGAGCGCGACGCGGGCGAGGCCCTCGCGCTCCTGGCGCCGGGCGCGCTGCGTCTTTCGCTCGAGCCCCATGCCGTCGAGCTCCGCCTGCAGCTCGGCGATGCGGTCGCGGATCTTGCGCCGGTCGAGCTCGCTGTGGGCTTCGCCCGCGCCGCGGCCGCCGACCCCGCTGCGCTGGCGGCCCTGCGGCCCGGCGAGCTTCGCCTGCTCGCGCAGGCGCGGCGCCATGTAGCCGAGGCGCGCGATCTCCACCTGGGCGCGCGCGAATCGCGAGCTCGCGTGGCGGTGGAAGATCTCGAGGATCACCATGGTGCGGTCCATCACCTCGCAGCCGACCTCCTTTTCGAGGTTGAACGCCTGCGAGGGGGAGATTTCGTGATCGACGAGCAGCACGTCGGCGCCGGTTTCCTCGCGCAGCAGGCGCAGCGCCTCGCGCTTGCCGCGCCCGAAGTACGCCGCCGGGTCGAACTTCGCGCGCTTCTGCGTGAAGCTGCCCGCGATCTCGAACCCCAGCGTCTTCGCGAGCTGGCGCAGCTCCGCGAGCGACGCCTCGAATTCGCGGTCGCTGACGCTGGAGAGCTGCACCGCGGCGACGAGGGCGCGGGCGGGCATTTAGGAGGATTCTTTCAATTGGATCCGCTAAAGGGTGGTCGGCTCGTACGCAGCCTATCCTCATTGAGCTGCGCCAACTACCTAGGCTGGCGCTTTGCCGTAATTGCGCCCTTGAGCATACGCGCGAGCCCCGAGGAATCCCGTAGTGCGCATTCCCAAACTATCAGGATTCGCGAGCCAAGCATAGAACGCCTTACACCCTCGCTTTCGGACGGGCGTACACCTGGCGCTCGGGCGCATTCTCTTTCTACACCGAAACCAAACTTGCGGATGACTCGGCCAATGTCCGCGCGGAACTGAGTCCTGCAGATCGATCCGAAAGCATTGTCGGTCCAGTCCCGGTCGTCAGTGCCCTCTGCCGAAGCGAGCACGGCCCAACGCGCGTAGCCCAGGATCCAAGTGGTATGCCAAGCCATCGGCCACTTGGCCCCCAACGCTCGATCGGCGCCAAGCGGCGGTCAACGCCCGCCAAGTTTGCGGCGTTCTTGCGGAGAAGCCAT
>DKBI01000208.1 GCA_002451175.1 Betaproteobacteria bacterium UBA6904 | reverse complement strand
TTCGGCGTGCTGCCGCAGTACGGCTTCGAGTACTGGCCGGCGAACGCCAAGCTGATCCAGGTGGACGCCGACCCGCGCGTGCTCGGCCTGGTGAAGAAGACGAGCGTCACCGTGAATGGCGACGCGCGCGAGTCCGCGCTGGCGCTGACCGCGCGCCTCAAGGGCCGCGCGCTGGCGGGCGCGGCGAACCGCGCCGAGCGCATGGCGGCGGTGCAGGGCGAGCGCGAGGCCTGGGCGAAGGAACTCGCGTCGTGGGACTTCGAGAAGGACGACTGGAGCCTCGAGGTGGCGAAAGGCTCGAACTACATGCACCCGCGCCAGATGCTGCGCGAGCTCGCCAAGGCGATGCCGGCCGACGCGATGGTCTCGACCGACATCGGCAATATCTGCCAGGTCGCCAACTCCTACCTGAAGTTCGAGCGTCCGCGCTCCATGTTCGGGGCGATGATGTTCGGCAACTGCGGCTACGCCTTCCCGACCATGATCGGCTGCAAGGTCGGCGCGCCGGAGCGCACGGCGGTCGCGTACGTCGGCGACGGCGCCTGGTGCATGAGCTTCGGCGAGATCCTCACCTGCGTGCGCGAACGCATCCCGGTGACGGCGGTGGTGTTCAACAACCAGCAGTGGGGCGCGGAGAAGAAGAACCACGTCGACTTCTACTCCAACCGCTTCCTCGGCGTGAACCTGGAGAACCCGAGCTTTGCCGGCATCGCGAAGGCGATGGGGGCCGAGGGCATCGTGGTCGACCAGGTGTCCAGCGTGGGCGACGCGTTCCGCGCCGCCTGCAAGGCGCAGCAGGACGGCAAGACGACGATCGTCGAAATGATGTGCACGCGCGAGCTGGGCGATCCGTTCCGCCGCGATGCGCTGAAGAAGCCCCGCCGGTTGCTGAGCAAGTACCGGGATTTCCAGTAGCGCGGGGCGGTTGCGGTCTTTCTTGAGAGGAGGGGGGACGATGCAAGCCAATGGAANNGGCGGCGGCGCCGATCAGCTCGCGCGCAAGATGGCGCGGCTGCTCGAGCCGGAGCTCAAGGTGTCGCTGCCGGTGGTCAACGTGCCGGGCGCGACGGGCGGCACCGGCATGGCGAAGATGCTGAGCGCGCCCGCGGACGGCTATTCGATCTCCGTGTACATCGCCGATACGCACGCGCTGATGGCGACCTCGGCGCCGCGCTGGAAGTCGGGCGACTTCGTGCCGCTCGGCATCATGATCCGGCAGCCCTCGGCGCTGTTCGTGAAGATGGACAGCCCGTTCAAGACCTGGGCCGACGTGGTGAAGGCGGCGAAGGCGAGCCCCGGCAAGCTCAAGGTGGCGATCCTCGGCTTCGGCAGCGTCGACGACATGGCGCTGAAGTACATGGAGACCAAGGGCCTCAAGTTCACCGGCGTGCCGTACGCCAAGCCGGGCGAGCGCTACACCGCGATTCTCGGCGGCCATGCCGACATCCTGTACGAGCAGCCGGGCGACGTGCGCTCGTTCCTCGATTCCAAGCAGATGCGGCCGATCCTGATTTTCAACCGCGAGCGCGTGCTGCCCGAATTCGCCGACATCCCTTCGTCGAAGGAGGCGGGGCTCGAGGTGTACCTGCCGCAGTTCCGCTCGATCGTGGCCCGCGCCGGCACGCCGCCGGCGAGCCTCAAGGTGCTGTCCGCGGCGGTGGCCAAGGCCGCGCACGACCCGGAGTACTACGGCTTCCTCAAGGAGAGCCTCGCGCTGCGCGACAGTTTCATCCCCGCGGAGCAGGCGCAGAAGTTCCTCGACGGCGAACTGGCGGCCATGCAGAGTTTCGCGGCCGCGCTGAAGAAGAAGTGACGGTGGCCCGCGGCGGCTCGGCGCCGCCGCGGCATTCCTCGCATGCACTTTCGTAGCCGAGTCGCGCGCGCCGCACCGTACGCCGTGCTGCTCGCGCTGGCGGCATGGTTCTATGCCATCGCCGCGCAGATCGAATACGTCGGCCCGTCGGATCGCATCGGCCCGGATTTCTGGCCGAAGGCGATCCTCGGCGCGATGGGGCTGCTGTGCGCCTACGAAATCGTCAAGAGCCTGTTCTTCGCCGGCCCGCAGTCGGTGAGCGGCATGCTGCAGAACCTGATGGAGGATGCCGCCGAGGACGAGCCGGACGGCGCCGCGGCGGGCGGGGCGCGTCCCCCCGACCTCGCGCGGCTCGCCGCGGGCGTCGCCGTGACGCTCGGCTACGTCGCGGCCGTCGAGTGGCTGGGGTTCTTCGTCGCGACGGCGGCCTTCCTCGCGCTGTTCATCGTCGTGGGCGGCTACCGGCGCTGGGGCGTGGCCCTCGTCGCCGGCGTGGCGGGCAGCCTCGCGATGGTCGTGATCTTCATGAAGATCGTCTACGTCTCGCTGCCGCTCGGCGCCGGGCCGTTTCACGCGCTGTCGCTCGCGCTCCTCGCCGCGCTCGGCGTGCGCTGACCCACCGTGGACACGCTCGCGCAACTCGCCACCGGCTTCGTGCATGTCCTGACGCCGGCCAATCTCACCGTGCTGTTCATCGGCCTCGTGCTCGGCCTGCTGGTCGCTGTCCTGCCGGGGCTCACGCTGGTGATGGGCGTCGTGCTCGCGCTGCCGTTCACCTACGCGATGGACGTCACGCCGGCGATCGTCCTGCTCACGGCGATGTACGTCACGGGCACCTACGGCGGCGCGCTCACCGCGATCCTCTTCCGCGTGCCGGGCGAACCGATCGACGTGCCGCTGCTCTGGGACGGCTACACGATGGCGCGCAAGGGCGCGCCGGCCAAGGCCCTGGGCTGGACGCTGCTCGCCGCCTTCGTCGGCGGCATCGTGTCGGCGTGCGTGATGGTGGCGTTTTCCGCGCCGGTGGCGCGCATCGCCCTGACGCTCTCCACGCCGGAATACTTCGCCATCATCTTCTTCGGCCTGGCGAGCGTCGTGTCGCTGGGCGGCGGCTCGGTGACGAACGCGCTCATCAGCCTGTGCCTGGGCCTGCTGATTTCGACCGTCGGCGTGGACGGCACCTATGGCGCGGAGCGCTTCGCCTTCGGCGTGCCGATGCTGATCGACGGCATCGAATACCTGCTGGTGATGGTCGGCGCCTACGGCATCGGCGAGGTGTTCACGCGGCTCTACGTAGGCTTCGACAACGCCGGCGCGGCCCGCGCGGGGCGGGTGCGCACCGAGCTGCCGGGGCTGCGTGAGATCGGCGCCCTGAAGATGGTGCTCGCGCGCAGCTCGCTGGTGGGGGTCATCGTCGGTCTGGTGCCCGGCGCCGGTGCGACCATCGCCTCGTTCGTCGCCTACGGCACCGAGGGACAGTACGGCAAGCGCCGCCGCGAGCTCGGCACGGGGATCCCCGACGGCATCGTCGCGCCGCAGACGGCGGCGACTTCGTCCGTGGGCGGCGCGATGATTCCGTTGCTCACCATGGGCATCCCGGGCAGCGGCGCGACGGCGATCATCCTCGGCGCCTTCCTGCTGCACGGCATCCAGCCCGGGCCGCAGATCTTCTCCAACCCCGAGCAGGCGGAGATCGCCTACGCGGTGTTCGCCTCCATGTTCATCGGCGTCATCGGCATGTGCCTCATGGGCTATTTCTTCATCAAGCTCCTGGTGCGCGTGCTGGAGTTCCCGGAGGCGGTGGTCTCGGCGTTCGTCGTCATGTTCTGCTTCATCGGCGCGTTCGCGGCGCGCAACAACCTGTCCGACCTCTACGTCATCGCCGCGTTCGGCGTTCTCGGTTTCCTGTTCGAGAAATTCCGCTTTCCGATCGCGCCGCTGGTGCTCGGCTCGATCCTCGGCCCGCTCGCCGAGTCCACCTTCATGACCACCATGATCTCGTTCGACAACGACTGGACGGTGTTCTTCACGCGGCCGACGGCGGGCGCGATCATGGGCCTCGCCCTGCTGGCCCTCGGCTACCCGCTGTTCAGGCACTGGCGGGAGCATCGTAGAATTTCGGGCGACGCGGGCCCATGAGCCATCCGACATCGCCGATACGGGAAACCGGATCCGCAGCCGCGCAGGTCGCGGCGCTGATCGCGCGCGCGCGCGCCGCGCAGGCGGAGTTCGAGCGCTGGCCACAGGCGCGCGTGGACGAGGCGACGCTCGCCTGCGGCTGGGCGATCATGAAGCCCGCGAACAACCGCGCACTCGCCGAGACCGCGGTGCGGGACACCGGGCTGGGCGACGTCGCCGACAAGATCACCAAGAATCACCGCAAGACGCTCGGCCTGCTGCGCGACCTGGCCGGGGTGCGCACGGTGGGCGTGATCGCGGAGTATCCGGAGCGCGGCGTCACCGAGATCGCGCGGCCGGTGGGCGTGGTGGCGGCGATCACGCCCTCGACGAACCCGGGCGCGACGCCGGCGAACCAGATCATCAACGCGGTGAAATGCCGCAACGCGATCATCCTGGCGCCCTCGCCGAAGGGCTACAGCACCTGCGCCCAGCTGCTGGCGTTCACGCACGCAGAACTCGCCAAGGTCGGCGCGCCCGAGCACCTCGTGCAGGTGCTCCCGGCGCCGGTGACCAAGGAGGCGACCCACGAGCTGATGCGGCAGGCCGACCTCGTGGCGGCGACCGGCTCGCAGGCCAACATCCGCGCCGCCTATTCGAGCGGCACGCCGGCGATCGGCGTCGGCATGGGCAACGTCGTCTCGATCGTCGACGCGAGTGCCGACCTCGGCGACGCGGCGCGCAAGATCGCGCTGTCGAAGACCTTCGATCACGCGACCAGCTGCTCGTCGGAAAATTCGCTGGTGCTGCTCGAGGCGGTGTACGACGCGGCGCTGGCCGCACTCACGACCGCGGGCGGTGCGCTGCTCGACGCCGCTGAGAAAGCGCAGTTGCAGAAGTTCATGTTTCCGCACGGCAGGCTCTCGCCCGCGGCGACGGCGCAATCGGCCGGGCGCATCGCGGCGCTCGCCGGCCTGCAGCGCGAGGCGGTGCGCCAGGCGCGATTCCTGATGGTGGAGGAGAGCGGCAGCGGGGCGCAGCATCCGTTCTCGGGCGAGAAACTCTCGCCGGTGCTCGCCGTGTACCGGGCGCGCGACTTCGACGAGGCGATGCGCCTCACCGCCGCGATCTACGACTACCAGGGCAAGGGCCACTCGGTGTCCCTGCATTCGCGCGACGCCGCGCAGGCGATGCGCCTCGCGCTCGAGCTGCCGGTGGCGCGCGTGATCGTCAACCAGGCGCACTGCATCGCGACCGGCGGCAGTTTCGACAACGGCCTGCCGTTCTCGCTGTCCATGGGCTGCGGGACCTGGGGCAGGAACAGTTTCTCCGACAACATGCACTGGCGGCATTTCCTGAACATCACGCGCATCGCGCGCGTGATTCCCGAGCGGGTTCCCGCCGAAGACGAGATCTTCGGCGCCTTCTTCGCCAAGCACGGCCGATGAGCGGGACGCTCCGCGACGTGCTCGCGCGGCACGTCGCGCGGCAGCCGGAGCGCATCCTGCTGGTGGCGCCCGAAACCGGGCGCACACTCACCTACCGGGAGCTCGACCGCCAGGCGCGGCAGCTGGCGCGCTGGCTCCGGCTCGCGGGGCTGCGGCGCGGCGACAAGATCGGCCTGTACCTGCACAACGGCTACCAGACCGCGCTGCTGTTTCTGAGCGCGATGATCGGCGGCTACGTGATCGCGCCGTTGAACCTCCACGCGCAGCGCTCGCAGCTCGCCTACGTGCTCGACCATTGCGACTGCAAGGTGCTGTTCACCTGCCGCGAGCAGGAGGCGCCGCTCGCGGACGCGCTGGCCGCGGTCCGGCGGCGGATCGAGGTCATCGTCATCGATCCGGATGCGCCGGCGCTGTTCCTGGAGGAGCGGCTGCCCCCCGGCGACTGGCCGGAAGTCTCTGCGGACGATCCGGCGCTGCTCATGTACACCTCCGGCACGACGGGAACGCCGAAGGGGGCGCTGCTCACGCATCGCAACCTGATCGCCGCCGCGAGAGCGGTGGGCGGCTGGCACGCGCTCACCCCGCAAGACCGGGTCCTCTCGTCGCTGCCGCTGTATCACATCAACGGCCAGGTGATCGCCACGGTCACGCCGTTCGTCACCGGCGGCAGCCTGATCGCCCCGCACCGCTTCAGCGTCTCGCACTGGTGGGACCACGCCGAGCGCCACGGGGCGACGTGGATCAACATGGTGCCGACGATCATCGCCTACCTGCTGAACGCGGCCGAGCCGAATCGCGCGTACCGTTTTCCACGCGTGCGCTTCGGCCGCTCGGCCTCCGCGCCCCTGCCGCCCGAGCAGCATCGCGCCTTCGAGCGCACGTTCGGCATCCCGGTGATCGAGTGCATGGGCATGACCGAGTCCTCGTCCATCGTCTTCGCCAACCCGCAGGACGCGGCGCGCCGCAAGTACGGCTCGCCCGGGCTGCCCTGCGGCGTCGAGGCGAAGGTGGTCGCCGTCGAGAGCGGCGAGGTCCTCGGCGCGCAGGCGGCGGGCGAGATCTGCCTGCGCGGGACGAACGTCATGGCGCAGTACTACAAGTCGCCGGAACAGACGGCGAAGGCGTTCGACGCGGCAGGCTGGCTGCGCACCGGCGATCTCGGCTACCGCGACGCCGACGGCTTCTACTTCATCACCGGCCGCCTGAAGGAACTCATCATCAAGGGCGGCGAGAACATCGCGCCGCGCGAGATCGACGAGGCGCTGCTGCGCCACCCGGCGGTGCTCGAGGCGGCCGCGGTGGGCGTGCCCGACGCGAATTACGGACAGGACATCCTCGCCTGCATCGTGCTCAAGCCCGGCGAGCAGGTGGCCGAAGCGGCGCTGCGCGAATTCTGTCTCGCGGAACTCGGTCGTTACAAGACGCCGCGCCAGTTTCGATTTCTCGCCGAGCTGCCGAAGGGGCCGTCGGGCAAAGTGCAGCGGCTGAAGCTCGCCGAGCTCGCCTAGCTCCGCAGCGCACGCGCCGTTCCTGTCGCCGCGCCCTCGCGGCGAGTCCCTAAGTAGTTGTCCGTAGTTTGATTCTTGCGAGTTGTCAACGCACCTTACGCGCTGCAGCGTAGCCTCGTGCGTAGACGTCGGACGCACGCGTACGCAGGGGAGAAGGGGCGACACGGGGTCCGCGACGAAGGTGCAGCCCTCAACACACAGTCACGGAGATCGTCAGATGACAAACCTCAAGCAAGCTCTCAGGAATTTCTGGAACGACGAGGAAGGCGCGACGGCCATCGAGTACTCGCTGATCGCGGCGCTGATCGCGGTCGTGATCATTGTCGGCGCCAGCACGCTCGGCACGAACATCAACTGCCTGTTCACGAACATCGCGACCTGCCTGTCGGATCCGTCGAAGTGCACCGCCGTCACGGGACAGTGCTAGGGGCAACAGCGAGCGCGGACCGGACGGGTCGGTTGGGCGACATGGGGCGTTGGTGACGCGGGCGCTGGATCCTCGGCGCCAACGACAGACAGGCCGCGGTCGCCCGGCGCGACGGCGCCCAAAGGGTGGTCTCGCCCCCCCGTAACCGGGCGCATGGCTGGATTTCTCCGGCGGCGACAGAACTTCGAGAGGGCATGCAGTGAGCAACGTAGCGGTGCTTGGTGGACTTCTCCTGGCAGCAGTCGTGTTCGATCTGCTGTCACGGCGAATTCCCAACTGGCTCACGCTCTCCGGCGCCGTCGCCGGCGTCGCCCTTGGCGTCTCACCCGGCGGGATCGGAATCGTGCAATCCGTCGGCGGGCTCGCCCTGGGGCTGGCCTTGTTCCTGCCCCTGTACGCGCTGCGGGCGATGGGCGCGGCCGATGTCAAGTTGATGGCGGCCGTTGGCAGCCTGCTCGGCCTGTCCGGCACCTTCGCGGCGGCAGCCTATGCGCTCGCGATCGGCGGGCTGATCGCCTTTCTGTACGCGCTCAAGGCAGGCGTGGTCCGGCAGTTGTTCGCAAACCTGCGTTCGTTTGCCTACGCGAGCGTTACGCGCGTGGCCAGCGGAGCGGTGCCGAGCCCGTCCGACATGCCGCTGACGGCTTTGCGCGCGCCATTCGTTCTCGCCATTGCGGGCGGCACGTCGCTGCAGCTCCTGGTTCGCTACCTCGGCGTCGCGGGTGCCTAGCGGGCCATCTTCTCCAGCGTGAGTACGACAGACGCCAAACCGAATGATGAAAGGACAACCAGATGGCCAATAGCAGAGCGACGGTCATGATCGGCATGTCGATCGTGATCGGGCTGGTAGCGGTGCTCGTCGCCGCGCAATGGGTCGGCAAGCAGGCGGCAATGGCCACGGAAAAGGTTGTGGTCGCCGCCAAGGACCTTGACCTGGGGAGCCGGCTCTCCCCGGAAGTCCTGCAGGTCACGGACTGGCCCAAGGCGGCCGTCATGAAGGGGGTGTTCGGCGATCCCGCAAAGCTCGATGCCCGGGTTCTCAACACGAGCGTGCTCCGGGGCGAACCCATTCTCGAGGTCAAGCTGGCGCCGGTCGGGGCCAAGGGCGGTCTTTCCGCCGTCATCGGTGACGGCAAGCGGGCCATGACGGTGCGCGTCAACGAAGTCATCGGCGTCGCCGGTTTCGCATTGCCCGGGAATCTGGTGGACATCATGGTGAGCGCGCACGACGATCAGAACAAGCCCGTCGCGAAGATCGTGCTCGAGCAGATCCTGGTTCTCGCGGTCGCGCAGGAGGCCTCGCGCGATGAAACCAAGCCGAAGGTCGTGAGCGCCGTCACGCTCGAGGTCACGCCGGAGCAGGCGGAGAAGCTCGACCTGGCGCGCAGCGTCGGCACCTTGTCGCTCGTGCTGCGCAGCCAGACGGACCGCACGCCGGTCGCGACCAAGGGCGTGCGCCGGGGCGATCTGCTCAAGCTGACCGCAGCCGAGGTGCCCGCAGCGCCGACCGCCGCCCCCGTGAACAAGGCGTCCCCGGCCGCGCAACCCGTGCGACGGGCTGCACCTCGCAAGCCCGCGGCACCGGCCCAGGACAAGGAGCAGGTCGAGATCATCCGCGGCGTGGCCAGGTCGCAGATCCCCGTCTCGGACACGCCATGATCGATTCCACCGCAATGAATGGAAACCCAGCCATGGACAGCCAACGATTCGACATTTCGAATACCCGGGCCGCGCTCCTTGCCTCCGCGCTGGTCGCGGCAATCGGCGCGCTGCCGGCTCAGTCCGCCGAACCGGCGAAGCGGGCTCCCACCAAGGTCGTCGCCGTCAAGCCGGCGCCGACATCGACCCTGCCGACCGAAATGGCACCCCCGATGCACCTGGCCGCCGGCAAGTCGAGCCTGCTCAAGCTGACGGAGGACATGAGCCGGATCTCGGTCGGCAATCCCGAGGTCGCGGACGTCGTGCTCATCAACCCGCGCGAGGTCTATCTGCTCGGCAAGAAGGCCGGTGCGACCAACGTGTTCCTCTGGGCGAAGACCGGCCGCACGACGATCATGGACATCCTCGTCAACCTGGACACCGCGGGCCTGCAGGACCGCCTGTCCACGCTGATGCCGGATGAAAGCGGCATCAAGGTGAGCGGCGCGGGCGAGTCGCTGGTGCTGAGTGGCAAAGTCGCCGATGCCGCCCGCGTGCAGCGCGCCGTCTATCTCGCCGAGCAGTTCGGCGGGAAGAAGGTGGTCAACCTGCTGTCCACGACGGCACCCATGCAGGTCATGCTCGAAGTCAAGGTCGCCGAGGTGGCGAAGACGGTCATCGACAAGCTGGGCGCCGAGCTGGCGTGGACCGGGACCTCCGGCCGCACGTCGTTTTCGCTGCTGACGCGCATGCTGACGGGCGCCGCAGGCGTGGTCGGCATCACGCGCTCCGGCAGTACGAACGCGCTGACGCTCGACGCGGAGCTGAGGGACGGCCTCGTGAAGATCCTCGCCGAGCCGACCATCATGGCGATCAGCGGGCAGGAAGGCGCCTTCCTCGCCGGCGGCAAGGTGTTCATTCCGGTCGCGCAGGGCGGCAGTCTCACCGGCGGCGTTGCGGCCTTCACGCTGGAAGAGAAGGAGTTCGGCGTCGGACTGAAATTCACGCCCACGGTGCTCGAAGGCGGACGCATCAACCTGCGCGTGACGCCGGAAGTCTCCGAACTCTCGCAGATCGGCGCTTCATTCACGACGGGCAACGGAACGACGAGCATCCTGCCGACCATCACGACGCGCCGCGCCTCCACGACGGTGCAGCTCTACGACGGACAGACGTTTGCCATCGGCGGGCTGATCAAGAGCAACGTGACCGAAGCCCTCAAGAAATTCCCCGGTCTTGGGGAAATCCCGGTCGTCGGCGCGCTGTTCCGCAGCACCGAGTTCCAGAACGAGCGCAGCGAGCTGCTGTTCATCATTACGCCGCGGCTGGTGAAGCCGATCGACGGCGCGGTCGCACTGCCGACCGATCGTTTCGTGCCGCCCACGCCGGTCGA
>DKBI01000156.1 GCA_002451175.1 Betaproteobacteria bacterium UBA6904 | reverse complement strand
TCGGGCAGCGCCGACCGCGAGGTCGTCGACGAGCGCGACCGCGTCATGGTGCCGCCCGAGCAGCCGGCGTACCGGCTGCGCCGCGTCTGGCTCACCAAGGAGGAAGAGGCCGGCTACTACTACGGCTTCGCCAACGAGGGGCTGTGGCCGCTTTGCCATATCGCCCACACGCGCCCCGTGTTCCGCGCGCCGGACTGGGAGCAGTACCGGGCCGCCAACCGCCGCTTCGCGCAGGCCGTCGAGCAGGAATCGAAGACCGAGAATCCGATCGTGCTGGTGCAGGACTATCACTTCGCGCTGCTGCCGCGCATGATCCGCGACCGGCTGCCGAAGGCGACCATCATCACCTTCTGGCACATTCCCTGGCCCAATCCCGAGGTGTTCGGCGTCTGCCCCTGGCGCGAGCAGCTGCTCGACGGCCTGCTCGGCTCGTCCATCCTGGGGTTCCACACCCAGTTCCACTGCAACAACTTCTTCGACACCGTGGACCGGTACCTGGAAGCGCGCGTGGACCGCGAGACCTTCACCATCTCCTACGGCGGCGATCCGACGGAAGTGCACCGCTACCCGATCTCGATCGAGTGGCCGCCCGCCGCGCTCGCGCGCCAGAAGCCCGTGCCGGAGTGCCGCGCCGAGGTGCGCCGCGCGCTCGGCCTGCCCGCCGACGTGCGCCTGGGCATCGGCGTGGACCGGCTGGATTACACGAAGGGCATCCTGGAGCGCTTCGCCGCCGTCGAGCGCCTGCTCGAGCTGCAGCCGGAATGGATCGGCCGCTTCGCCTTCGTGCAGATCGCCGCGCCCTCGCGCGCGAGCATCGAGGAGTACCAGAACCTGGATGCGCGCGTGCGCGCGCTCGCACAGCGCATCAACTCGCGCTTCGGGCGCCCCGGGTACGAGCCGATCGTGCTCAAGGTCGAGCATCACGACACCGACCAGGTCTACGCCTACTACCGCGCGAGCGACCTGTGCTGCGTCTCGAGCCTGCACGACGGCATGAATCTCGTCGCCAAGGAATTCGTCGCGGCGCGCGACGACGAGCGCGGGGTCCTCGTGCTGTCGCAGTTCACCGGCGCCTCGCGCGAGCTCGCCGAGGCGCTGCTCGTCAACCCCTACGACATCGAGCAGTGCGCGGCCGCGCTGCAGGTCGCGCTCACCATGCCGCCGGACGAGCAGCGCGAGCGCATGCGCAGCATGCGCGGGCTGGTGCAGGAGTTCAACATCTACCGCTGGGCCGGCCGCATGCTGCTGGATGCGGCTCGCGTCAGGCAGCGTCGCCGGCTCGGCACCACCGTGCGGGGCGCGCCGAAGGTGGTCGGCCTGCGCCGCGCGTGAATCGCAATCGAGCCATGACCGCCGAGGACAGACCATGACGCCGCCGGAGCGCGCCCTGCCGTCGAACGACGTGCAACTCCCGGGAACCCCGTTCGCCCTGCAGGTCAGCCCGCAGCTCCCCGCGCCGCTCGCCCGCCTCGAGGAACTGGCGGCGGACCTGTGGTACAGCTGGCACCGCCCGGCGCGTGACCTGTTCGCGCGCCTCAACCCGACCCTGTGGAACGCGGTCTCGCGCAGCCCGCGCGCGATGCTGCGCCGGATCGACGCCGCGCTGCTCCAGCAGGCGGCGCGCGACCCGGATTACCTCGCCGCGCTGGCGCGCGTGCTCAAGACCTACGACGCCTACCGCGGCGACGCGGCGCCGCCCGACGATGCGCCGCTCGGCGGCGNNGCGAGCGACCTGCAGCTGCCGTTCGTCGCCGTCGGCCTGCTCTACCGGCAGGGCTACTTCCAGCAGGCGATCGACGGCGACGGCGGCCAGCACGCCGATTACCGCGACAGCGATTTCGACGACCTGCCGGTGGAGCCCGTCGTGCAGCCCGGCGGCGAGCTGCGGGTGCACGTCGAGCTGCCGGGGCGCCGCGTGGCGGCGCGCGTCTGGCGCGCGCGCGCCGGCCGCATCGCGCTGCTGCTGCTCGACACCGATCTGGCGGAGAACGAGGAGCACGACCGCCGCATCACGCACCGCCTCTACGGCGGCGATCGCGCGACGCGCATCGAGCAGGAGATGGTGCTCGGCATCGGCGGCGTGCGCGCCCTCGACGCGCTGGCGATGCGCCCGACGGCGTGGCACGTGAACGAGGGCCACGCGGCGTTCCTCGTCATCGAGCGCGTCCGCCGGCTCNNCTCGCGCGGCGCAGTTTCGCCGACTATTGCCGCGAGGCCGGCATGGCGTTCGAGCGGCTGGCCGCGCTCGGCGGCGAGCCGCAGGGCGGGCGCATCAACATGACCGCGCTCGCCGTGCGCGGCTCGCGCTTCCAGAACGGCGTCTCGAAGATCCACGGCGAGGTCTCGGCGCGCATCCTCGCCGACCACTGGCCGCAGGTGCCGCCCCACGAGAACCCGGTGACCTCGATCACCAACGCCGTGCACGTGCCCACCTTCCTCGCGCCCGAGATGGCGCGCGCCTTCGAGCAGACCTACGGCCCGCAGTGGTGCGAGCAGATCACCGACCCGACGTTCTGCGTGCGCGTCGCCGAGCTGCCCGACGAGCTGTTCTGGAACGTGCGCCGGCAGCTGAAGACGAACCTGCTGTTCCTGCTGCGCCACCGCCTCGCGCTGCAGTACGCGCGCAACCAGGTGAGCGAATCGCACTACGACCGCATGGTGCGCCTCGCCGACCCCGAGCGCCCGGACGTGCTCACCATCGGCTTCGGNNTTCGAGGATCCGGAGCGCCTGAAGCAGCTCGTCGCCGACGCGCGGCGGCCGGTGCTGTTCGTGTTCGCGGGCAAGGCCCACCCCGCCGACCTCGCGGCGCAGGACCTGATGCGCCAGATCACGCAGATCGCCAACCAGCGCGAGTTCGAGGGGCGCGTCCTGCTGGTGGAGGGCTACGACCTGCATCTCGGGCGGCGGCTCGTCGCCGGCGTCGACGTCTGGCTGAACAATCCGATCTACCCGCTGGAGGCCTCCGGCACCTCCGGCATGAAGGCCGGCATCAACGGCACCCTCAACCTGTCCGTGCTGGACGGCTGGTGGGCGGAGGGCAACGAGGACGACAACGGCTGGTCGATCAAGCCGGCCTCCGAGGCGCTCGACCAGTACCGCCGCAACCGCGAGGAGGCCCGCACCCTCTACGAGCTGCTGCAGGATTGCGTCATCCCGCTGTACTACGAGCGCGGGCCGCTGGGCTACTCGCCCGGCTGGATCGCGCTCGCCAAGCGCTCGATCGCCTCGATCCTGCCGCGCTTCAACAGCACCCGCATGCTGCGCGAGTACGTCGAGCGGCTCTATGCGCCGGCCGCGCGGCAGGGGCGCGCGTACGCGGCCGAGGACTTTGCCGTCGCCCGCGACGTCGCGCAGTGGAAGGCGCGCGTGCGCGCCGCGTGGCCGGGCGTGTCGCTGCGCCGCGTGGACGCCCCCGCGAAGCGGCTCGCCTTCGGATCGTCGCTGAAGGTCGAGATCGCCGCGCGCCTCAACGGCCTCGCGCCGGCGGACGTCGCGGTCGAAGTGCTGCTCGCGCCCTCACCCGGTGCGGCGCCCGTGGTGCACGCCCTGCATTGCGCGGGCGCGGCGACCGGCGACGGCGAACATCGCTTCGACTGCGAACTGCGGCCGGATCTGTGCGGCCAGCTCGAGTACCGGATTCGCGCCTACCCGGCGCACCCGAGGCTCACCCACCCGTTCGAAACCGGCCTCATGTGCTGGGTGTAGGCGCTTCGACCAGCGCCGCGTAGAGGCGCGCGTATTCGCGCGCGCTCGCGCCCCAGCCGAAATCCTTCGCCATGCCCGCGCGCTGCAGCGCCTGCCACTGCGCGGGCGCGCGCCACGCGGCGAGCGCCTTCTCGATCGCCTGCCAGAACGCGTCGGCCGCGGGCTCGTCGAACAGGAATCCGCTCGCGCTGCCAGCGGCGAGCGCCGCGTCGCTGGCGTCCGTGATCGTGTCGCGCAGGCCGCCGGTCGCGCGCGCGACCGGCGGCGTGCCGTAGCGCTGCCCGTACATCTGGTTGAGGCCGCAGGGCTCNNGCGACCACGCCGAACAGCATCGCCTCCGCGCTGCGCGGCAGGCCCATGCGATCCTGCAGCGCGCACTTGTTGTCCTGTTTGGCCGCCAGCGTCGATGCGTCGTAGCGCCGCGCGATGAGCGGGTCGCGCGCCGGGTCCCACTCGCGATCGTCGATGCCGTTGACGATGCCGTGCAGCTGCGCGCGGCGCGCGGCGAGCAGCCCCTGCAGCCCGAAGCCGAGCGGCTCGCGCTGGATCTCCTGCGCGTAGCCCGGGCTCACCGTGACGATCGCGTCCGAGAAGCGCAGGCCGGCCTTGAGAAACGAGAGGCGGCCGAAGAACTCGATGCCCTCCGGCGCGAAGCTCGCCGCGGGCAGCCCGAGCGCTGCGGTCGACTGCGGCGGGAACAATCCCTGGAATGCGAGGTTGTGGACGCATTGCAGAGTCGCCGGCCGCGGGCCGGGGAAGTAATGCAGGTAGGCGGGCGTGAGCCCGGCCTGCCAGTCGTTGCCGTGGACGACCTGCGGACGCCAGGCGCGCCCGCCGCGCCGCGCGACGGCCACCGCCGCGTAGGACAGCAGACCGAAGCGCAGGGCGTTGTCCGCCCAGTCCGCGCCGGCGGCATCCTGGTACGGGCCGCCCTCGCGATCGTAGAGCGCCGGGCAGTGCAGCAGCCATGCGGGCACGCCGTTCGGCAGCCGCGCGGCGAGCAGCTGCGCCTCGGGAAATTGCGCGCGCGCCGGAATCGTCGCCACGACGCGCCGCGACTTCACCGCGGCGAGCGCGGCGCGATACGCGGGCAGCAGCACGCGCACGTCGTGCCCGAGCGCGCGCAGCGCTGCGGGCAGCGCCGCGCTGACGTCGCCCAGCCCGCCGGTCTTCACCCAGGGCGCGCACTCGGGCGTGACGAACAGGATGCGCAACGGACGCGCGCTCATGCGATGCGGAGGAGGATGCGCACGGCGAGATCATAGCCGCAACGCCCGCGGCGCGCCGCGGNNTTCGGATCGGGTGTCTGTTCTTGTTCAGGGGCATGTTTTCGCGCAAATGCATGGCCGCGATGCCGTCGTGCGCGAAACAATGTGCTAGATTGACCATGCGCAACCGCCGCGGGGGATTCGGCGGGCATGCTGGCGCGATCACCGTTCGTGCCGGCGTCCTTCCTGCGCAACCCGAGGGAGAAGAACTCAAAATGATGTTGACGGACCACGACATCTATCTCTTCCGCGAAGGCACCCACGCGAAGCTGTACGAGAAGCTCGGGTGTCAGCTCGACGCCGGCGGCACGGGCGGGCTGTTTTCCGTCTGGGCGCCGAATGCGCGCGAAGTGTCCGTCATCGGCGAGTGGAACGGCTGGCGGGCGGGCGCCGACCCGCTGCGGCCGCGCACCGACGGCAGCGGCATCTGGCAGGGGCGCGCCGAGGCCGTGCGGCGCGGGCACACGTACAAGTACCGCATCGTGTCGCGGATCGGCGGCCACACCGCGGAGAAGGCGGACCCGTTCGCGCTCTGCGCCGAGCTGCCGCCGGCGACCGGCTCGCGCGCCTGGACGCTCGAGTACGACTGGCAGGACGACGAGTGGATGCAAACGCGCGCGCGCCGCAACGCGCTCGACGCGCCGATGTCCATCTACGAGGTGCATCTCGGTTCCTGGCGGCGCCGCGACAACGCGTTTCTCGATTACCGGGCGCTGGCGCACGAGCTCGCCGATTACGTGCGCGACCTGGGATTCACGCACGTCGAGCTGATGCCGGTGACCGAGCACCCGTTCTACGGCTCGTG
>DKBI01000026.1 GCA_002451175.1 Betaproteobacteria bacterium UBA6904 | reverse complement strand
GCCGCGCAGCTCGCCGAGCGCACCGTGCGCCGGGTCTATTTCGCACTCGTGCACGGCGATCCGCCGGCGCAGGGAACGATCGATGCGCCGATCGGCCGCGACGTGCGGGCGCGCACCCGCATGGCGGTGACCCGGCGCGGCAAGGAAGCGCGCACGCGCTACCGGGTGCTCGAGCGCTTCGGGCATGCGGCGCTCGTCGAGTGCCGGCTCGAGACCGGGCGCACGCACCAGATCCGCGTGCATTTTCAGCACATCCGCCATCCTCTGGTCGGCGATCCGGTCTACCGCCGGGGCACGCGCCAGGGCGTGGCCCTGCCGCGGCAGGCGTTGCACGCCGCGGAGCTGGAACTCGTGCATCCGCGCACCGGCCAGAAGATGGCCTGGCGCGCCCCTCTGCCGCGCGACATGGCGCACCTGCTGCAGACGCTGCGCCGTGACGGCTGAACTGATCGTTCCCGATTGGCCCGCGCCGCGGTCAGTGCGAGCGCTGGTGACGACGCGCGCATTCGGCGACATGCGCGCTGGCGGAGCCGGTCGCGCGCGCGTCCGCGAGATGGTTCCCGCGGAGCCGCTTTGGCTGCACCAGGTGCACGGCTGCGACGTCGTGCGCGCCGACGAATTCGCAGAGGCGCGTGAGGCGCCCGCCGCGGATGCGTCGACGGCGCGCAGTCCGTCGCGCGTGTGCGCGGTGCTGACCGCAGACTGCCTGCCCGTGCTGCTGGCCTCGCGCGCCGGAGACGTGGTGGGCATCGCGCACGCCGGGTGGCGCGGTCTCGCGGCCGGCGTGATCGAAGCCACGGTTCGCGCCATGGCGTCAGACGCGTCGCAGCTCGTCGCGTGGCTGGGGCCCGCGATCAGCGCGCGCGCGTACGAGGTCGGTGCGGACGTGCGCGACGCATTCCTCGGGCGCGACGCAACGGCAGCGGTGGCGTTCGCCTCTGCGCGCCCGGGACACTGGTGGCTCGATCTGTATGCCGTGGCGCGCCAGCGCCTGCGCGCGCTGGGCGTCGCCGACGTCTCGGGCGGGACGTTCTGCACCCACGGCCAGGCCGAGCGTTTCTTTTCCTGGCGCCGCGAGCGCGAGGCGGCGCGCATGGCCGCGCTCGTCTGGCTCGCGTAGAATCCCGGCCCCCATGACGCTCTACTGGATCATCGCGGCGAGCCTGGCCGGGGGCGTGCTGTCGGCCGCGGCTGCGGCGCTCGCCCTTCTGGTGCGCCCGTCGTGGGTGCCGACGCTGGTGTCGTTCGCCATCGGCGCGCTGCTGGGCGCGGCGTTTCTCGAGGTGATTCCGAAGGCTTTCTCCCACGGCGATCCCCACGTTGCGGCGCTCGCCATTCTCGGCGGCATCTTCGGTTTCTTCGTGCTCGAGAGGCTGCTGCTGTGGCGCCACTGCCATACCGAGCATTGCGAGGCGCACGATCACGCCCCGCATCCGTTCGACGACCGCCGCAGCGGCACGCTCATCGTGTTCGGCGATACCGTGCACAACTTCGTCGACGGCGTGCTGATCGCCGCGGCGTTCATGCAAAGCGCCGAACTCGGCATCATCACGGCGATCGCCATCGTCGCCCACGAGATACCGCAGGAAGTCGGCGACTTCCTGATCCTGCTGCACTCCGGTTACACGCGCGGACAGGCGCTGGCGCTCAACCTGATCTCGTCGGGCGCGACGCTGGTCGGCGGCGTCCTGGGTTTCTTCACGCTGCAGGCCATTGCGCGCTGGGAGCCGGTGCTGCTCGGCATCGTCGCCGCGAGCATGATCTATGTCGCGGTCGCCGACCTGATTCCCGGCCTGCACCGGCGGCCGGAGATGCGCGCGACCTTGGTGCAGACCACACTCATCGCTGCAGGCATCGGGACCATCGCCCTGGTCGGCGCGCTGCTCGGTCAGCACTGACGGCCAGCCGTGCACGGCTGCCGGCGGCCGGGACCGGCGAGGCGGCGTATTGATTGACGGTCCCGATGCTGCGTCGCAAAATCCCGCCTTCATGGCAGCGCAGCATATGTCCCCTGAAGCCCTCCTCGGCGCGATGTCGTCCGCCGGGAGCCAGCTTGTCCAAGGCTGGATGCAGCTGGCGACCCAGATGCCGGCGCTGCCCAGCGCTCCGGGCGCGGGTTTTCCGGCGATGGATCCGGCCCAGCTGCAGAATTTCCAGCGCTCGCTCGTCGAGCAGCAGACGCGGCTCTGGCAGGCGCTGCTAGCCGGCGAGCGCGAGCCGCTCGCCCAGGCCGAGCCGGGCGATCGGCGCTTTGCGGCGCGCGAGTGGCGCGAGAACCCGTACTTCAATTACCTCAAGCAGTCGTACCTGCTCGCTGCGCGCCTCATGAACCAGATGGCCGAGGACGCCGCGATCGACCCTGCGGCGAAGGCGCGCCTGCGCTTTGCGGTCAAGCAGTGGACGGACGCCGTGTGCCCGGCGAATTTCGCGGCCACCAATCCGGACGCGCTGCGCGAGGCGATTGCCACCCAGGGCGAGAGCATCACGCGCGGCCTGGCGAATCTGCTCGGCGACATGCGCCGCGGCCGCATCAGCCAGACCGACGAGGCGGCGTTCGAGGT
>DKBI01000276.1 GCA_002451175.1 Betaproteobacteria bacterium UBA6904 | reverse complement strand
CAGCACGCCCGGCCAGCCCGGCCCGAGCACCACGGTGAGCGTGCCCGCCGGGGCCGGCCGCGCCTCCAGATTGCGCAGCGCCTGGGACACCGCGCGCTCGGCATACGACTCGAGCAGGTCGTCGGTGAACAGCGCGTAGTCGGTCCGGCCGCCGCCGCCCGCGACGCCCGTCTCCCGCCGGCCGTTCTGCTCCGCGATCACCTGCAGCGACACCCGCACCAGCGGGCGCACGTCGGCGGCGATCGCGCCGTCCGCGCGCGCGATGAGCACGACTTCGTACTCGCCGCCGAGGTGCGCCATCACCTGGACGATGCGCGGATCGCGGCGGCGGCACATCCGCTCCAGCTTCTCCAGCAACTGGACCTTCGCCTCCGCGGCAAGCGAGGCGAGCGGATCGAGCGGCGCGTAGCGCTGCGGCACCTCGCTGCGCGCCGCGATGCGCGCGCGCTGGCTGCCGCCCGAGCGCGCGATCGCGCGCGTCGCGCGCGCGGCGTCCTCGAGCGCCGCGAAGCTGATCTCGTCCGAATGCGCGAATGCGGTCTTCTCGCCGCTGATGGCGCGCACGCCCACGCCCTGCTGAATGCCGAAGCTGCCGGACTTGACGATGCCCTCCTCGAGGCTCCAGCCTTCGGCGCGCGTGTACTGGAAATACAAGTCGGCGTAATCGAGGCGGTGCCGGCACAGCGTGCCGAACACGCGCTCGAGCTTGCCCGGCTCGAGCTCGTGGGGCGCCAGCAGGCACGCGTCGGCAGTGCTCAGGAGAACGTCGGTATCCATCAGCGAAGCTTTCGGTTGTCGAGTGCGGGCAGGGATTTTCTCACTTCCGCGAGGCGTTGCGGATCGATCTCGGCCTGCACGACCCCCTCGCCCTCCGCGCGCTCGGCCAGCGTGTCGCCCCACGGCCCGACGATCATCGTGTGGCCGTGCGTGCGGCGGCCGTTGGCGTGCAGGCCGCCCTGCGCGGGCGCGACGACGTAGCAGAGGTTCTCGATCGCCCTCGCGCGCAGCAGGGTCTCCCAGTGCGCCGCGCCCGTCACCGCGGTGAATGCCGACGGCACGAACCAGACGTCGACGCCGGAAAGACCGCGGTAGAGCTCGGGGAAGCGCACGTCGTAGCACACCGAGAGGCCCAGCCGCCCGAAGGGGCTCTCGACGGCAACCGGCACGTCGCCCGGCTCGATGCTGCGCGCCTCGTCGTAGCGCTCATCGCCCGCGCTGAACGTGAACAGGTGAATCTTGTCGTAGCGCGCGACGCGCGTGCCGCGATCGTCGTACACCAGGCACGCGCTGCGCGCGCGCTGCGCGTCCGTGCACGCGAGCGGCAGCGTGCCGCCGACCAGCCAGACGCGGTGCCGCTGGGCCATCGCGGCGAGCGCGTCCTGGATCGGCCCGGCGCCGTCGCGCTCCCGGACCCGGATCTTGTCGCTTTCGTGGCGCCCGAGAATGCAGAAGTACTCCGGCAGCGCGACGAGTTGCGCCCCGGCATCCGCCGCCTGCGCAACCAGGCGCGCCGCAGCGGCCAGATTGGGCGCCACGTCGGGCGCCGAAACCATCTGCACGGCGGCCATGCGCGTGATCGTCATCAGTAACCTGCCCCCGCCGGCCGGCCGGATTCATCCTTCGGCAGCACCGGCGGCGCGAGCTTGTCCACCTTCGGGTCGCTCAACGCGCCCGTAACGCGATATTCCACGGCGAGGATCTGACCGATGGGATCCTTCAGCACCGCCTGGCCCACGGCGACGCCGAGCGCCACCGCCGGGCTGACGATCGTTGCGAGCGTCGTGACGCTGCGGCGCATGCTGGGGATGACCCTCACGTGGAGGTCCTGCACTTCCTTGCCGAGATCGAGGTCGCCCTTCATCGACACCTCCGCGGCGGAGCTGCTGACCTTCAGATCCTCGGTGTGCGCGACCCCCTTCGCCAGCGTGAACGCGCCACTCATCACGTCGAAGGCATAGCCCTTCGCCGCGGCTTCGGCGAAGTTGAGGCTGACCACCGACAGAACGCGCCCCATGCCCGCGTCGAGGCGCGGGTATTCGCCCCCCTCGACGTGCAGCGACAACTCGCCGGACAGGCTGTCGAAGTCGATCGCCGTCGGCGCGCCGTTCCACTCCAACCGGCCTTCCAGGCTCCCCTTGCCGCCCCGGACGCGGCCCGCGTGGCCCAGCCGCTCGATCAGCTTGCCGACGTCGCTGGACTCGAGCTTCATCTCCAGCGCCGTGCGCGGCGCGCCGCCCAGGCGGACGAGTCCCTTGCCGAGCAGCGAGCCCTCCGGGTTGACGACGGAGAACCGGTCGATGCGCCAATCGGCGGCCTCGTGATGCGCGAGGACTTCGACGCGGCCGAGCCGCAAATTGCCGTGCGTGAAACTCTCGGCGAGCAGATCCACGGCCGGCAGCTCCTGCTCCGCCGCCGCTGTCGCGCGCGCCTCCGGCGCCGTGGCGACCGGCGCATCGTCCGGAATGCGGAAATGCTTCAGGCGCGCGGTCAGCTTGCCGCGGTCTTCCGACCGGTAGGCGATGTCGCCCGCCAGCTCCTTGGATGCGACGTTTGCGCTCCACGCCGCGGATTCCGCAGCGCCGCGCATGCGGACCTCGGTGAGTCGCTTGCCGAACAAATCGAGCGTTCCGAGACGCAGGTCGAAGTTCGTCGTGCTGTCTCCGCCTCGGTTGCCGAACAGCGGAAGCCACTGATCGAGGTTCAATACGCGCAGCGATCCCTGGACGTTCGTCCCGCGCCGCTCGGGCAGCCGCGGCGCGTCGCCCGGCGCGGGACTCAGCAGCAGGCCGGCACGCTGCACTACCATCGCCCCATCCTGCCGGACGCGCTGGAATTCCGCGGTGGCCACGGTGCCTGCCGCAACCAGGATACGGTCCGCGTCTGCGCCCGGGAAGACGTCGACGCGCAACGGCAGCGCCTCGCCCGGCGCCTTGGCGAGCGGCGGCGGCAGCGTGCTCTGCACGCCGCGCAGCGGAGACTCGAACGTGATCTGCGTGCGCCCTTCCCTTGCGGTCACCGTCGCGGTGTACGGCGCACCGCCCGTCAGGTATGCGCGCAACGGGTGGTCGAACACCGCGCCGATGCCCTGCAGCGTCGCGTCCCCGCGCGCCACGATCGTCACGCCCGCCTGCGGTTTCGAGCCGCCGGAAATCGTCACGCCACCGCCGAGAAACTCGCCGCGCACGTCGCTGATCGACAGCGCGGACTCCGTGAAATTGACCCGCCCCGAGGCGCGCGCGACCGGCGGCAGGCGCGGATCGACGATCACGTGGTTGCTGGCAAAGCGGTATTCCCCTGCAACACGCGTGCTCGAGAGCTCGGACAGCGGCAGGTCCAGGCGGAGCTGCAACCGGCCGCGCCCGTCGGCGCGCAGCGTGTCGGTGAAGCCGCCGATCATGCCGCGCACCGGGCTGCGCTGGATGTAGGCGAGAAATTCGCTGGTCGGCCCTTCGGCACCGCCGTTCACCGTGAGCAGCACCGGCCTTGCCCCCATGCTCGGGATCGTGACGCGGACGTTGGCTATCGCCGTGCCGAGAATGTTGCCGCTGCGCCCGGTGATCTGCATGCCGTCGCGCTCGAACAGCAGATCGGCCTCGATGTTCTCGATGCGCGGCCACCCCTCGGCGTACTCCAGCACGCCGCCCTTCACGTGCGCGGAAATCTGGAACTGGCCCTTGCTGCGGTCGACGAACGGAAAGTGCCGCAGGTCGCCCTTGAGGCGCAGCCGCGCATCGCTCGCCTCCCCGGCGAGGATCGCGCCCACCAGCCAGGTTCGCGTCGGCGCGCCGAGGATCTCCGGACGCGGTAGGTACTTGCCGATCTGGCGCCCGTCGACGCGCGTCAATTGGGCGGAGAGATCGATCGATCCCGGTCCGCCCGCCGGCGGGTATTCATAGGTGCCCAGCGCCGTGCCGGCAAGATCGTCGTTGGCGTAATTCAGCCCGCCGATGCGCACCTGCAGGCCGCCGTCGCTGCGCCGGTCCCAGCGCACGTCCCCATCCAGCACCTTCAGCGCGATGCGCGATTCCGGAAATACCTTGGGCAGATCGACCTGCAGATCGCGCGACGCGAGGTTCAGCCCTCCCTTGGACTCGCTCGCCTCCACGCGCCCCGAGAGGCCGGCGAAGCCGGGCACGGCGCGCCAGGCGTTGATGCCGAGGCCCGAGAATCGCGCGCGCGCGGCAAAGGTCGCCGGCTCGGGCAGTTCCCCGGTCCAGTCGAAGCGCGTGTCGAGGAATTCTCCTTTGGGCTCGAGCTGCGTGACGAGCTTGCGCACCTCGCCCGACACCGGCACGAACTCCATCAGATACGTCAGCGGAACCAGCTCGACCCGCTCCGCCGTGATGGCGCCCCGCGGCAGCGCCTGCGCGTTCCCGGGGCGCCAGGTCACCTGAAAGCTCGCGGCCTGCGTCGCCGGACCGCGCACCGGCTCGAGCGCGAGCCGGCGCACGCCGAACTCGTAGCCCTCCGGCGTCTGACGCCACTGCAGGCGCCCACGCACCGACGCGAGTTCCAGCAGGGGGAGATCCGCGCCGAGGCGCGCTGCGGCACGCGTCAGCGCCAGGTCCACCGTCGTGCGCGTGAAGCTGCCCTGCTCCACGCTGGCCCACAGCCGCAGGGCGCCCTGCCCCTGGCGCACGTCCAGCGGGTAGTCGGCCCAGGCACGCCAGCCGGCAAGATCCGTGTAGCCAACCTCGACGAAGAACCGGCCGTTCCAGGCCGCGGGCTCGGTCACCGACTGCCCCGTCAGCTCTGCGCGCAGGTCAAGGCTCGTGCCCAGCTCGCGCGGCGGGCGCGCCGACAGGCCGATCGCGTGGACATCGCCGTCGTTGCGCAGGCGCAGGTTGAGGGCCTGCAGGGCGAGCGCGGGCGCCGCGCGTTTTTCGTCCAGCCACTCGATCTCCGCGTCGAGGATCTGAATCTCCTTCTGGGAGAGGATCCAGTCGCTGAAGCGGCCCTCGCCCCCCTCGGCCGCCAGCTTGATGCCCGCGACGTAGACCACGCCTTTCGCGTCGCGCTGCACTTTCAGGCGCGAACCGTGGAGCACGAGAGAATGCAGATGCAGCTCCCGCGTGAGCAGCGAGCGCCACGAGGCGACCGCCTCCACCGAGGGCAAGGCGAGCGCCTCGCGACCGTCGCGGTCGAAGACGCGCACGTCGCTGAACGCGAGATCGGGACGCAGCCCGCGCCAGCCCGCCTCGACCGCGCCGATCGACACCTTGAGGCCCGTCGCACGCGTCAGCGCCGCTGCGATATCCTCGCGGTAATGTTCGACGTTGGGGAGAAACCAGTAGCGCACCGCCAGCAGCGCGAGCGCGACGACGAAGAAGGCGCTCCAGGCCAGCACTTCCAGCGCGCGCAGCCAGGGCCGCGCGGGGCCGAGCCCGGTTTGCGTTTCGGTTTGCATGAGCGCCTTCAGGCGGGGCATTCTATCCGTTAAATGCCGGATCCCATTCAGAAAATCAATCTCTCGCGGTACGCCGTTCAGCAGCTTGCGGCGCATCCGGACGTGGCCTCCGAACTGCGCGCTGCCTCGGCCTTCGGCGCCGACGAAATGGCGCGCGCGCTCGAGGGTTGCGAGGCCGACGACGAGGCCGGGCTGAAGTGCCGGCTGCGCCGGCTGCGCCAGCGCGTGCTCCTGCGCGTCATGGCGCGCGATCTGGCCGGCACGGCGGACCTGGCCGAGGTGTGCGAGACGATGAGCGAACTGGCGGACACCTCGATCCGCTGCGCGCTCGGCTGGGCGGAACGTGCGCTGCGCGCGCCCGAGGGCAAGCTCGTCGTCGTCGGCATGGGCAAGCTCGGCGGCCGCGAACTGAACGTCTCGTCGGACATCGACCTGGTGTTCGCCTACCCCGACGGGTCCGGCGACCACGAGCAGTTCGAGCGCGCCGGTCGCAAGCTGATCGCGCTGCTGTCCGAGATCACGGCGGACGGCTTCACGTTCCGCGTCGACATGCGCCTGCGCCCCTATGGCGAGTCCGGGCCGCTCGCGGCGAGCTTCGATGCGCTCGAGACGTACTTCTACGCGCAGGGCCGTGCGTGGGAGCGCTACGCGTGGATCAAGGCGCGGCCGATCACCGGCGCGGGGCACGACGAGCTGGCCTCCATCGTGCGCCCGTTCGTCTACCGCAAGTATCTCGACTATCCGACGCTTGCCGCGATGCGCGGCCTGCACGCGGACGTGCGCCGCGACATCGCGCGGCGTGAGCTCGCCAGCCACGTCAAGCTCGGGCCGGGCGGCATTCGCGAGATCGAGTTCATCGTCCAGGCGCTGCAGCTGGTGCGCGCCGGGCGCGAGCCCGCGCTCGCGGTGCGACCGACGCTGAAGGCGCTGCCGCTGCTCGCCGAGCGGCGGCTGCTGCCGGAAGACACGGCGCGCTCGCTCGCCGATTGCTACGTGTTCCTGCGCCGGCTCGAGCACCGCCTGCAGTACCTGGACGATGCGCAAACGCACCTGTTGCCCGAGGACGCGGGCGATCGCGCGCGCGTGGCCGCGATGATGGACTTTGCCGACTGGACGTCGCTCGCCGAGAGACTGGCGACGGTGCGCAGCGAAGTCACGCGCCAGTTCCAGGACGTGCTCGCCGGGCCGGCGCCGGACAGCGGGGCGGCGGCCGCGGCCTGGCCGGACCACCCCCGCGCCAGCGCGCTGCGCGAGAGCCAGAAATACGCGGTGCTGCCGGAGGATTCGCGCCGCCGCATCGACCAGCTCGTGCCCNNGCGGTCGCGCGGCGCGCGGCCTATCTCGCGCTGCTCGCCGAGCGGCCGGAGGCGCTCGAGCGCGTCGCGAAGATGATCGGCGCCTCGAGCTGGGCGGCCGAATACGTGACGCGCCATCCGTTGCTCCTCGACGAATTGCTCGACGACCGCGTGCTCTACGCGCCGCCCGACTGGCCGGCGTACGAAACGACGCTGCGTGCGGCGCTCGACGCGACCGACGGCGATACCGAGCGCCAGATGAACCTGCTGCGCGAGCACCACCAGGGGCAGGTGTTCCGGCTGCTCGCGCAGGATCTCGCGGGCCTGCTCACCGTGGAAAAGCTCGCGGATCACCTGTCGGA
>DKBI01000042.1 GCA_002451175.1 Betaproteobacteria bacterium UBA6904 | reverse complement strand
TGGTCCTCGCCTCGGCGCGCAAGGCCAAGGAGCTGGGGCTCAGGCCGCTCGCGCGCATCAAGGCCTACGCGTCGGCGGGCGTCGATCCGCGGTTCATGGGCATGGGCCCGGTGCCGGCCTCCAAGCGCTGCCTGGCGCGCGCGGGCTGGGAGCCGAAGGCGCTCGACCTGATGGAGATCAACGAGGCGTTCGCCGCGCAGGCGATCGCGGTCAACCGGCAGATGGGCTGGGACACCTCCAGGGTCAACGTCAACGGCGGCGCGATCGCGCTCGGCCACCCGATCGGCGCCTCCGGCTGCCGCATCCTGGTGACGCTGCTGCACGAGATGCAGAAGCGCGATGCGAAGAAGGGGCTCGCGTCGCTGTGCATCGGCGGCGGCATGGGCGTGGCGCTCGCGGTCGAGCGCGCATAAGCGGCATTTCGGGCGGCGCGGGCTCGGGGTCTCGCCGGATGCGATGGTGTAAACTCGTTTCGGCCCGCGCAGACCAATTTCAGGGAGTTCCACATGGCGCAAAAGAAGCTGGCGATCGTCACCGGAGGCATGGGTGGTCTCGGTGAGTCCATCTCCACCAAGATGTCCGACGCGGGCTACCGCGTCGTGGTCACCTACTCGCCGTCGAACACCAAGTTCAAGGCCTGGCTGGAGGAGATGAAGGGCAAGGGCTACGCGTTCTCCGCGTATCCCGTCGACGTCGTGGACTACGACGACTGCGCGGCGAAGTGCGCGCAGATCGAGAAGGAATGCGGGCAGGTCGACATTCTCGTCAACAACGCCGGCATCACGCGCGACATGACGTTCAAGAAGATGAGCAAGGCGGACTGGGACGCCGTGATGCGCACCAACCTCGACTCGTGCTTCAACATGACCAAGCAGGTGATGGACGGCATGGTGGACCGCGCCTGGGGACGCGTGATCAACGTGTCCTCGGTGAACGGCCAGAAGGGCGCCTTCGGCCAGACCAACTATTCCGCCGCGAAGGCGGGCATCCACGGCTTCACCAAGGCGCTCGCGCTCGAGGTCGCGAAGAAGGGCGTGACGATCAACACCATTTCGCCCGGCTACATCGGCACCAAGATGGTGACCGCGATTCCGAAGGAAATCCTCGATTCGAAGATCCTGCCGCAGATCCCGGTCGGGCGCCTGGGCAAGCCGGACGAGGTCGCCGGCCTGATCATCTACCTGTGTTCNNGAGGAAGCGGCGTTCGTCACGGGCGCGAACATCTCGATCAACGGCGGTCAGCACATGTATTGAGGCGCTGCGCGCTCGCGCGCGGCACCCGGGAAAGGCGCAAGGCATGGAAAACGCGGTACGCCTGATCAAGAAGTACCCCAACCGGCGTCTGTACGACACCAAGACCTCGAGCTACATCACGCTGGCCGACGTCAAGCAGATGGTGCTCAAGCAGGAGGAGTTCCAGGTCATCGACGCGAAGACGGGCGACGACCTCACGCGCCAGATCCTGCTGCAGATCATCCTNNCTGCTGTCGCAGATGATCCGCTCCTACGGCAGCGCGATGCAGGGCTTCATGGGCTCCTACCTGGAGAAGAATCTCGCCGCGTTCCAGCAGATCCAGAAGGCGCTGCAGGCGCAGTCGCAGAAGATGGTGGGCGACAACTCGCGCGCCTCGCAGGAGCTGTGGTCGCAGTTCATGAACCTGCAGGGCCCGGCGATGCAGAGCCTGATGCAGGCGTACCTGGAGCAGAGCCAGAAGGTGTTCACGCAGTTCCAGGAACAGATGCAGAGCCAGACGCGGAACCTGTTCTCGGGCTTCAACTTTCCCGGCTTTCCGCAGCCGCAGAACAAGAACGAACCGCCCAAGCAGTCCTGAGTCGGAGACGAGATGACGCAACGACAGGTGGTGGTGTTGAGCGGTGCGCGCACCGCGATCGGCGGATACGGCGGTTCGCTCAAGGAGTTTCCCGCGACGCGCCTGGGCGCGATCGCCATCCGCGAGGCGGTTGCGCGGGCGAAGATCGACCCCGCGACGGTCGGCCACGCCGTGATGGGCAGCGTGATCCATGGCGAGGCGCGCGACATGTACCTCTCGCGCGTGGCGGCGCTCGACGCGGGCCTGCCGGTGGGCACGCCGTGCCTCACGGTCAACCGCCTGTGCGGCTCGGGCCTGCAGGCGATCGTCTCGGCCGCGCAGCACATCCTGCTCGGCGACACCGATTGCGTGGTCGGCGGCGGCGCCGAGAGCATGAGCCGCGCGGCGTATTTCCTGCCGTCGGGGCGCTGGGGCCAGCGCATGGGCGACGCGACGATCGTCGACGCGATGACCGCCGCGCTGCACGACCCGTTCGGCCACGGCCACATGGGCGTGACCGCGGAGAACATCGCGGCGAAGTACGGTTTCACGCGCGAGCAGCAGGACGCGTTCGCGCTGGAGTCGCACCGTCGCGCGGGCCATGCGCTCGCGCAGGGCTACTTCAAGAGCCAGGTCGTGCCGGTCGAGCTGAAGACGCGCAAAGGCGTCGAGCAGTTCGCGGTGGACGAGCACGTGCGCAAGGACGCCAAGCCGGAAGACCTGGCGAAGCTCAAGGCGGTGTTCAAGAAGGACGGCACGGTCACTGCGGGCAACGCGTCGGGCATCAATGATGCAGGCGCCGCGATCGTGATGATGGAGGCGGGTGCGGCCGCCAAGGCGGGCGCGAAGCCCCTCGCGCGGCTGGTCGGTTACGCGCATGCAGGCGTCGAGCCGCAGGTCATGGGGCTCGGCCCGATTCCCGCGGTGCGCCGCGTGTTCGAGAAGACGGGGTTGCAGCCCGCCGACATGGACGTGATCGAGTCGAACGAGGCGTTCGCGGTGCAGGCGATGGCGGTGACCAAGGACCTCGGTCTCGATCCGGCGAAGGTCAATCCGAACGGCGGCGCGGTGGCGCTCGGCCACCCGATCGGCGCGACGGGCGCCATTCTGACGGTGAAAGCGCTGTACGAGCTGGAGCGCACGGGCAAGCGCTATGCGCTCGTCACCATGTGCATCGGCGGCGGGCAGGGCATCGCCGCGATTTTCGAGCGGCTCGCCTGACCGGGTTGGAGAGACCGGCCGCGCAGCCGCCCGGGCTGCGCGAAGTGCTGGGCGATTTCGGCAGCACGTACTTCGTCAGCGGACTGGTCGCGTTCATCTTCGCCGCGTCCGGGCCGGTCGCGATCATCCTCGCGGTCGGCACGCGCGGCGGGCTGTCGGCCGAGGACCTGTCGTCCTGGATCTTCGGCTCGTTCTTCCTGAACGGCCTGATCAGCCTCGTGTTCTGCTGGCGCTACCGCCAGCCGCTCGTGTTCTTCTGGACGATTCCCGGCACGGTGCTGGTGGGGCCCGCGCTGGGCCACCTCAGCTTTCCGGAAGTGATCGGTGCGTTCCATGCGACCGGCCTGCTCATGCTGGTGCTGGGTCTTTCGGGCTGGGTGAAGCGGGCGATGCAAGCCGTGCCGATGCCGGTCGTCATGGGCATGGTGGCCGGCGTGTTCCTGCGCTTCGGGCTCGACCTCGTGTACGCCGTGCGCGACGACTTCTGGATCGCCGTGCCGATGATCGCGGCCTTCATCGTGCTCTCCGCGCTGCCCGCGCTCGGCCGCCGGCTGCCGCCGCTGATCGCCGCCCTGGCGGTGGGCGCGATGATGATCGCCGCGCTGGGTCGCTTCGCGCTGCCGCCCGAGGCGGCCCTCGGGCTCGCCCGGCCGAACCTCTACGTGCCGGCGTGGTCGTGGCAGGCCATGGTGGAGCTGGTGGTGCCGCTCGCGATCACCGTGCTCGTGGTGCAGAACGGTCAGGGCACCGCGGTGCTGCGCGCCGCGGGCCACGCGCCGCCGATCAACGCGGTGACGGTCGCCTGCGGCGCCGGGTCGATCGCCACGGCGCTCGTGGGCACGGTGTCCACCTGCCTCACCGGTCCCGTCAACGCGATCATCTCGGGTTCCGGCGAACGGCACCGTCACTACAGCGCCGGGATCTTCGTCGGCCTCCTCGCGCTCGGCTTCGGCCTGTTCTCGCCCGTGTTCACGCACCTCATGCTTGCGACGCCCAAGGCGTTCATCGCGGCGCTGGCGGGGCTGGCGATGCTGCGCGTGCTGCAGACGGCGTTCGGCGTGGCGTTCAAGGACCGCTTCACGCTCGGCGCGCTGGTCACGTTCCTGGTCACGGTGGCCGACGTCGCGATATTCAACATCGGCGCGCCGTTCTGGGGCCTCGTGATCGGTTTTGCGACGTCGTGGCTTCTGGAGCG
>DKBI01000079.1 GCA_002451175.1 Betaproteobacteria bacterium UBA6904 | reverse complement strand
TGCCAGGATCGCCTCCAGGCCGTCCCCGGGCGAACGAATGAAGCTCAGCCCGTGACGATACTGGGTCATCCCCGGAGCGCGCTGCGTCGACACGACGCGCGCGCGGGCCTTGAGCACCTGCGGCGCCTCCCCCGCCTTGCGCGCGGGTTGCGCGAGCAGGAGGCTGACCGTGGTGCCCGTCAAATCCCCATGATCGCTGAAGACCGCGGCCCCGCCGACGGACAGATCGAGCGTTTGCGTGTGTACGGTAGTCCTGCCCTGCGTACTGTCGAAGACGATCGCCGCCTTCCATTCCAGGGGATGGCGGCTCGCCTTGCGGCGGTGTTCGTTGAATTTGGTCATGATGTACGCATGGCAATCCTGGCTTGAGCCGCATTTTGCCGTCAATCCGGGCAATGCACACATCCGCGATTACACTTGGAGGCTCCATCCGCCAGCGCGGCCCGTTCCCTCCTTCATGCCACAAAGGCTTTGCACCTGCGGCGCAGAGGCCGATGTGCGTCGCGGCACCCGCCGCACGCTCGACGGGCGGGATGAAATTGTCTATCGGGTCGCTTGCCCGGTCTGCGGGCAGCTCGGCCCTGCCATTCCGGCCGAGGGCAAGGACGAAGCCGCCGCCGTCGCCGAGGCAGTCGCAGCGTGGAACGCAATGATCGCGCGGCTGCGTCCGCTCCAGACCTGAGCGCGGATCGCGCGCAGACGATTCACGAACGCGTCGCGTCCAGGCCGGCTAGCCCGTCGCGGCGGACGGAGCGTGCCACACGTCGATGCAAACCCAGATGCCAAACAAGAACGTCCCAAGCGACATGAGCAGCGCCGGAACCAGCCACCACGGCGAGAGGCCGTTGTCTCGCGGAGACCCGAACCAAAGGATCCATGCGTTGCCGACGATCGCCAGGCCGGACGGCATCAACGGCCAGATCAGGTCGGCATTGTCGGCCGGATGACGGCCTGCAGCCGGTGCTTGAAAGAGGTCGAGGAGTCCACCCAAGGCGTGCGCTGCGAGCACGTTCCAGCCGATGAAAATCGTCGCCGAGCAACCTGCGAGGGCCATCCCCCACCCGACCAGCACCGCGTTCCTGGACGGCCGCGTCAAGTAATGCCTAGTCCTGAAACGCCAGGCTGAGAATCGGCACCAACGCCAACCCGTTGCACAGGGCGCCGAACCAGGAAAGCGCTGCCCACCTCTCGCCCCGGATCAACGCGATCACGGCCGCCACCAGGCCGACGATGCAGCCGATGCCAAGCGCGATGATCAGCAGCACCGCGGACCCCAGGCGCCCCGCATAGTCGCCTCCGCCGAACGGTGCCGACAGAATCTGGGCGATCCCAACGACCAGAACGATCAGGGGGAGTGCGACGGAGATGACGTTCCACAAGGGGCGGGGCCGTTCGCCCGGCGGACTCGCACCTTGATCGGTTTCCGGCATCGGATGTCAGGCAAAGCCGATTTGGCCAGCGGAAGGCTGTTCGCAGCCGAAGCTGGCGCGTGGTCTCCCGCCTGTGGACTCTCCCTGGCCCCCGTCAGGCAAGCGGGAGTGACAATGGGGCTGCTGAGCGGCAAACATGGTTGAGGAGGAGGAATTTGCCGCCAACGCGCGGATTCTAGGTTCTGCGTGCGCTCGCAGATCGACGGAATCTTTCGCCGCGATCAACGATTCGGAATCTCGAGGCCGCATTGCGCTGCGCCGCAACTGGTCTACCCATGCGGCCGCGCCAGGGACCGGATCAGGTCTTGATGAATTTCTTGCCTCGAGCGGGCGGCGCGCCGAACACACCGGCCGGCGGTGCCGCCTCGAGGCGGCCGCGCACGCCTTCGGCGTTGCACGCGGCGTTGTAGCTGATCTCGATCGTCGTGCCGCTGGACGCGCCGAGCGCGAAGCAGGCCTGCCCCATCTTCGCGTTCAAGGGCTTGACCACGCCCTCGGCGATCTGGTCGCTCGCGCTGCCCTCGGCCAGCGCGAGTTTGTAGGCGCCCTCCCCAGCGGCCTGCGCATCGAGCACCCCGCGCAGGCTGCGCAGCTCGCGCAGCAGCGCCTTGCCCGACTCCGCGCCCGGCAGCCCGCTCACCTTGAGGTCCACGGGCTGCGCGCCGAAGTTGAAGTGCGCCAGGAAGAAATCCTTCGAGAACTCGTCGCCCACCTGCCGACCGATCTCCGCGAGTGCCGCATCCTCCGTGGCCCAGGTCGTGTTCTTCGGCAGCTTGGTGTTGGCGTAGATCTCCTCGCCGGTCGCCTTGTCGATCGCCTTGACGGTCCACGACGTGAGCGCCGTCTTGGTGACCGTGAGGCCCGATGCGGCGAGCCGGGTGGAAAGCTGCTTCACCTTCACTTCGCCGACGATCTGGAAATCCGCCGACTTCGCGTCCGGCCCGGTACGCGCCTCGCCCTCCACCGACCAGGTGCGGAAGCCGAACGACTTGACGCGCTCCTTGATCGCGTTCTCGGCGAGTTGCGAGCGCGCCGGCGGGATTCCCTGCGCGGTCTCGGCATAGCCGATCACCATCTGCACTGCAATTTTCGGGTCGCCGTTGTTGCGGATGAACTGGATGCGCTCCTGGTCGCTCATCTGGTTGAGCGATCGCTGCACGTCGCGCACGCGCACCGTGGCGCGCGTGGTGAGCGCCACGAGCCCGTCCTTGCCGAGCTGCGGCGCGTCCTCGGCGAGGGTTGCCTTGATGAACTCGGGCGCGCGGGGCAGAAACTTGTCCTGCACCCAGCCGTAGTTCTTGTTGAGCGAGTCCTGCGACACGTAGAGCGCGAGGGCCTTCTCGACGAGCTGGCGCTTCGCATCGCTGCGCGCCTCGGCGCCTGCCGCTGCCGCGTCGCCGCCGAACCGGGCGGGGTCGGCGAGCCCGACGGCGCTGATCGTCATCACGCCGGGTTCTGCGGGCGCTGCCGCGACCGGCGGGGGCGGCGCTGGCGCCACCGACTGCGCTGCCGGGGCAGGCGCCGGTGTCGCAACCTTTTCCGGCTCGCCCTTTCGGCCGAGCGCGACGTAGGATCCCGCAGCCACCGCGACCACGACCGCCGCCGCCACGCCCGCGAGCAGTCCGCGCCGCGATGGCGTCGGCGCCCTCCGCGGCGCATCCGCGTGGCTCGGCGGTACCGAAGGTGCGACCGGCGCCGGCTGTGCAACCGGCTGGGGAGCCGCGCGCGGAGAGATCTTCTCGACGACGGTCTTCTCGATCAGCGTCGCATCGGCCGGGGCATTGACGACCGTCGCGTCGCCTGCGGCCGCAGCGACCTGCGGGGCGCGCCCTTCGGCGACCGCGTGGATGTCCGCCGCGAACTGCCCGGCGGTCGGGTAGCGCTCCTCAGGCGCCTTGGCCATGGCCTTGCGCACCACCGCGTCCCACACCGGCGGCAAGGTCGCATTGAGCGTCGACGGCGGCAGCGGCTCTTCCTTCAGCACTTTGTGCATGATGGTCGCCACCGCCCCGCTGAACGGCCGCTCGCCCGTGAGGAACTGGTACAGGATCACGCCGCAGGAGAACAGGTCGCTGCGCCCGTCCACGGGCGCGCCGAGAAACTGCTCGGGCGACATGTACGACGGCGTGCCGAGCACCGTGCCCGCCTGTGTGAGCTCCGACGTCTCGATGCGGGCGATGCCGAAATCGGCCACCTTCACCGCGCCGTCCTCCAGGACGATCACGTTCGCCGGTTTGATGTCGCGGTGCGTGACGCCGTGGCGATGCGCGTGATCGAGCGCCGCGAGGATCTCGCCCATGATGCGCGCCACGTCGCGGATGGCGAAGCGCTCGCCGCGCTCGAAGTAATCCTTCAGCTCGCGCCCGCGGATGAACTCCATGGCGATGAACGCCACGCCGGCGTCCACGCCGTACTCGTAGATCTGGACGATGCCCGGATGATTCAGCCGGCCGGCGGCCTGCGCCTCGCGCTTGAAACGCGCGAGCAGCTCCTCGGCATCGGCGTGGCCGGCGAGCTCCGTCTTGATGGTCTTGATCGCGACGGTGCGCTCGATGAACGGGTCGAAACCCTCGTACACGACGCCCATCGCGCCGCGGCCGAGCTCGCGACGGATGTCGTACTTGCCGAGCTTGGCGGGCAGCGACACGGGACGTGGATGCGCGACCCGCCGCCTACTTGTACTTCGAGTCGATTTCCCAGACCGACTTCTGCACCAGGCGCTGCACCATGGTGTCCAGGCCCACGCCGCCCTTGGCCGATTGCGACACGCCCATGACCGACGTGCCCGTCGCGCCGACCTCCATCTTTTCCTCGCTGTAGCCCTGCGCGACCTGTTCGGTCGTCGTCGCGTCCATGATCTTGTAGCGCATGCCGATGAGCCACACGCCCGTCGCCTCGCGCGTCTGCACCGAGCCCGCGACGGTGCCGGCGGCGTGTCCGCCGAATCCGCCGATCAGGCCGCCCAGCAGGGCGCCCACGGGACGGCCGTCGAAGCCCTCCTTCACTTCGGAGATCTGCTCGGCCTTGAGGATGTCGAACTTGACGATCCACTTGGTGGTCTTCAGCTTGCCGACCTGCATGGTCTGGCGCGCCTTGTCCGGATCGCCGAGGTTGTAGGCGAGCGCGATCTCGTTCATCAGCGGCCCCAGGTTGGAACGCTCGAGCACGCCGAAATTGGCCTGCGACAGTTCGAGCTCCGCATAGTCCGCGACGTTGTTCGGCCCGAACTTCTGCGTGAACGTCGCGTTGTTGCTCTTGATCTCGCCCGGGATGACGACGAGATCGGGGCCGCGCCGGCCCTTGTTGGCGTATTCCACCGGCTTGTACGCCGCGACGTCTGCGGCGGCATTCGCCTTCTGCGAGGTCGAGCTGCCCGCCGTCGGCGACGGGTTGCCGAACGTCGGCTGCGCGGAGACGTTGGCCGCCACGAGCGCCGCCGAGGCGGCCCACAACAGGTGTGCTTTCATGAGTGCTCCGAAGGTGGCTCGCGGGAGCCGGATTCGCAACGGGAAGGCATTTTGGGCGGGGCTATTTTCTGCGCGCATCGGGCTGCTGGCAATACTCGCCGTAGAGCTTGGCGACGACCTCCTCCGCCTGCTCGTTGACCAGGGTGAGCGCCATGCGCTGGACGTCGGCGCCGCTGAACGACTGGGACTGGGCCTCGGCCTGTGCCACCGGGCGCCCGTTGGCCCCCGTCAGAACGAAGCGCATGCTGACCGCGACCTGATTGACGGGAATCATCGGATTGCGCATGGCGCTCGCCGAGATGATCCCCTTGAGCGTGTAGTTCGCCGCGAGCCGCCGAGCCGCCGACAGCGCCGCATCCGGGTCGTTGCGCATCACCGCATCGACCTCGGCCTGGGCGATCTGCCGCCGAATCTCCTCCGGGGAGTAGGTGCGCAGGCCGAGCTTCTGCAGCCGGTCGTTGATGGCGTCGACGTGAGCGCTGAAACCCGCCTGCCGCGCCTGCACGACGCCGTTCACCTCCTCGCCGACGAGCACGACGATCTTGCGGTTCTTGATCTGCTCGCGGCAGGGCGTGGAGAGCTGGGACTCGATGCGCCGCTGCCGCTCCGCCTTCGCGGCCTTGTCGGCCTCCTGCGCCGGATCCGGGTTCGAAAACTTGAATCCCTGCGCGCCCGCCACCAGCGGCAGCGCGCCAAGCAACAGCAGCACATCACGCAAGCGCATTCGGACGCCCCCTGAACGGCCGCCAGTATAATTCCCGGGCCGCCCTCATGCTGATCGACTTCTTCCTCAAGCTCAAGTCCCACAAGCTCCCGGTCTCCATCAAGGAGTACCTGACGCTGCTGGAGGCCATGCAGAAAGGGGTCGTGGGCCCGTCGGTGGACGAGTTCTACTACCTGTCGCGCACCACGCTGGTCAAGGACGAGGCCAATTTCGACAAGTTCGACCGCGCCTTCGCCGAGTTCTGGCAGGGCGTGGAGACGATTCCCGGCATCGAGGCGCAGATCCCCCTCGAGTGGCTGCTCAAGCAGGTCGAACTGACGCTCACGGAGGAGGAAAAGGCGCAGATCAAGGCGCTCGGCGGGTGGGAACAGCTCATGGAGACGCTCAAGAAGCGGCTCGAGGAGCAGAAGGGCCGCCACCAGGGCGGCTCGAAGTGGATCGGCAC
>DKBI01000078.1 GCA_002451175.1 Betaproteobacteria bacterium UBA6904 | reverse complement strand
GTCTCGGCCAACGCCTCGCTGATGAAGACGGTGGCGTACCGCATCAACGAGAACGGCAAGGCGCTCAAGGAACTCACCGAGAAGCATGGCGTGCAGCTGCATGAGACGCCGGCGGACTACTTCAAGGAGTACAGCGCCGCCGCGTTGAAGAACTTCGAGGCCAATGCGGCGCAGAACGCGTTCTTCAAGAAGGTCTGGGACAGCCAGAAGGCCTTCGCCGAAACCGCGATCCCGTTCTGGGCCGACGCGCAGAAGTCGAACGCGGCGCTCGGCGGCGCCTATGCCGCGGAACTGAAGAAGCGCAAGAAGTAGGCTGCGCATGGCGACGACCATCGCCAGGCGCTGAACGAGGCGGGCCGCAGGGCCCGCTTCTTTTTTGCCCGCATCGGGAAGGAAGGGTCATGTCGGAGACACCCGTACTCTCGGACGAACTGATTGCCGGCCGGCGCGCGGATGCGCCCGGCGGCATGCCAGGCGACATGCCGCGCTGGATGGCCGCCACGATCGTCGGCATCGACCGCCTGAGCCTGTGGATCGGCCGGCTGGTCAGCTGGCTGACGGTGCCGCTCATCGTGGCGCTGGTCTACGAAATCACGGCCCGCTACCTGTTCACCGCGCCCACCATGTGGGCCTACGACATCAGCCGCATGCTGTATGGCGCGCTGTTCGTGCTCGGGGCCGGCTACGCGCTCTCNNCTCTGGGTGGCCTCCGGCTGGGCGTGGACCGCCGTGTCGCGCGCCGAGCGCGGCATGGACACGGCGTGGATGCCGCTGCTCGGCCCGATCAAGAGCTGCCTGCCGATCGGCATCGCGTTCCTGCTGCTGCAGGGCGTCTCCGAGCTGCTCAAGGCCGTGTACGCGGCGCAGAAAGGTCGGTGGCCCGGCGCATGAGCCCCGAAATGATCGGCCTGTGCATGATCGTGGCGATGCTCGCCGGCATCTTCATCGGCTTTCCGATCTCCTTCACCCTCATCTTCCTCGGCCTCATCTTCGGCTACTGGGGTTTCGGCGAGCTGGTGTTCTACCTGCTCACGCTGCAGTTCAACGCGTCGATGATGGAACAGACGCTCGCCGCCGTGCCGCTGTTCGTCTTCATGGGCATCATGATGGAGCAGGCGAACCTGATGGAGCGCCTGTTCGATTCGGTGCAGAAGATCCTCGCCGGCGTGCGCGGCTCGCTCTACCTCGCGGTGATGTTCGTCGCGACGATCTTCGCCGCGGCGACCGGCATCGTCGGCGCCTCGGTGACGATCCTCGGCATCATGGCGGGCAAGCCCATGATCCGCTCGGGCTACGACGTGCAGCTGTCCTCGGGGCTGATCGCCGCCGGCGGCACGCTCGGCATCCTCATTCCGCCCTCGATCATGCTGGTGGTCATGGGCCCGGTGCTCGAAGTGCCGGTGACGAGCCTGTTCGCCGCCGCGATCGTGCCGGGCATCCTGCTCGCCGTGCTCTTTACCGGGTACGCGATGGTGCGCTGCCTGATCAACCCCAGCCTGGGGCCGGTGCTGCGCATGGAGGATCGCGCGACGAGCATGGGCGCGCTGTGGTGGGAGTTCTTCGCCGGCCTCGTGCCGCCCGCGGCGCTGGTGCTCGCCGCGCTCGGCAGCATCGTCTTCGGCCTGGCGACGCCGACGGAGGGCGCGGCCTGCGGCGCCGCCGGCGCGCTGCTGCTCACGCTCGCCTACCGGCGCCTGACGTGGCCCAAGCTGAAGGATTCGCTCGTCAAGACGCTCGAGATCTCCGTGCTCATCCTGTTCCTCGTCGCGGCGTCGAACTTCTTCGGCGCGGTGTTCGCGCGCCTCGGCACGCCGACCATGCTCACCGAGGCACTCCTGGGGCTCGACCTCAACCGCTACGTCATCCTCGCGATCATCATGGGCCTGATCTTCCTGCTCGGCTGGCCGCTCGAGTGGGTGCCGATCGTGCTGATCGTCGTGCCGTTCCTGCTGCCGCTCGTCACCAAGCTCGGCTTCGACCTCACCTGGTTCGGCATCCTGGTGGCCGTGAATCTGCAGACCGCGTGGCTCTCGCCCCCGGTTGCGCTCTCGGCGTACTTCCTCAAGGGTGTCGTGCCGCAATGGGAGCTGGGCGACATCTACAAGGGGATGATGCAGTTCATGGGCCTGCAGATGCTGGGGCTCGTGCTGATCATCGTCTTCCCGGAAATCGCCCTCTGGCTGCCCCAATTGATCTACGGAAAGTGAGAACCTTCAACCGATGAGCCTCGACTACCTCAAGCGGGCCGCGAAGACGCCCGAAACCGAGACCGGCGCGGCGCGCAAGGTGGTCGAGGACATGCTTGCCGAGATCGAGCGGCGCGGCGAGGCCGCGGTGCGCGAGTACGCCGCGAAGCTCGACCGCTGGATGGGCGACATCGTCGTCACCCCGGGCGAGGCCGAGCGGCGCACGCGCGACATCCCGGCCGGCATCAAGCGCGACATCGAGTTCGCCACGGCCCAGGTGCGGCGCTTCGCGCTTGCGCAGCGCGCCTCGATGCAGGAATTCGCCACCGAGGTGCGTCCCGGGCTGACCGCGGGCCAGCGCCTGGTGCCCGTGAACGTCGCCGGCTGTTACGTGCCCACGGGGCGCTACGCGCACATCGCGTCGGCCTACATGGCGATCGCCACGGCCAAGGCGGCGGGCGTGCCGACCGCGATTGCCTGCTCGACGCCCTACCAGGGCGAGGGCATCCATCCGCAGGTGCTCTACGCGATGCAGGTCGCGGGCGCCGACGTCATTCTCACCCTGGGCGGCGTGCAGGCGATCGCAGCGCTCGCATTCGGCCTGTTCACCGGCAAGCCCGCCGACATCATCGTCGGGCCNNTTCGCCGGCCCGTCGGAAGTCGCGGTGATCGCCGACGATTCCGCGGACCCCGCGATCGTCGCCGCGGACCTCGTCGGCCAGGCCGAGCACGGCCACGAGTCGCCCGCGTGGCTGTTCACGACATCTCGCCCGCTCGCCGAGGAGGTGATGCGGCGCGTGCCGCCGCTCATCGAGAAGCTGCCGCCCACGGCGCGCGACGCCGCGGGCGCGGCGTGGCGCGACTACGGCGAAGTCATCGTCGGCACCACGCGCGAGGAAATCGCGCAGGTCTCCGACCGCTACGCGTCCGAGCACCTCGAGGTGCACGCGCGCGACCTCGATTGGTGGCTGGCGAACCTCACCTGCTACGGCTCGCTGTTTCTCGGCGAGGAAACCACCGTCGCCTACGGCGACAAGACCTCGGGCCCGAACCACATCCTGCCGACCAAGGGCGCGGCGCGCTACTCCGGCGGCCTGTCGGTGCACAAGTTCATCAAGACCCTCACCTGGCAGCGCATGACGCGCGAGGCGAACCGCGAGGTCGGACAGGTCGCCGCCCGCATCTCGCGGCTGGAAGGCATGGAGGCGCACGCGCGCACCGCGGACGATCGCCTCGACAAATACTTCCCCGGAGAAACCTTCGACCGCGGCGCAGCGGTGGAGCGCTGAAAGGAAGCGTCATGCCGGACGAAAGCGACAAGATCCAGATCCGCCGCGGGCTGAAGGACGTCTATTTCGACCGCTCGAGCGTCTGCTCCATCGACGGCCGGGCCGGCGAGCTGCGCTACCGCGGGTACTCAATCCACGACCTGGCCGAGCGCTCGACGTTCGAGGAGACGTGCTACCTGTTGATGCACGGCGAGCTGCCCTCGGGTGCGCAGCTGCAGGCCTTCGAGGCCGAGCTGCGCGCCGCGCGGCGCCTGCCCCCCGAAGTGCTCGAGATCATCCGCGGCGTGCGGCACGCGCACCCCATGGACGTGCTGCGCACCGCCGTGTCGGCGCTCGCCGCCTTCGATCCGGAGGTCGCCGACAACGCGCGCGAGGCGACGCTGCGCAAGGGCATCCGTCTCACGTCACAGGTGCCGATGATCGTCGCCGCGCACGAGCACATCCGCAACGGCCGCGAGCCGGTCGCGCCCGCGCCGGATCTCGGGCACGCGGCGAACTTCCTCTGGATGCTGAAGGGGCAGCGGCCGAGCGCCGACACCGCGCGGCTCATGGACACCGACATGATCCTGCATGCCGAGCACGGCTCGAACGCCTCGACGTTCACCGCGCGCGTCGTCGCCGGCACCGAGGCGAACTTGCACGCGGCGATCACCGCGGCGGTCGCCGCGCTGTCCGGCCCGGCGCACGGCGGCGCCGCCGAAAACGTGATGCACATGGCGCGGGAGATCGGCGAGGCCTCCCAGGCCGCCGAGTACGTCAGGCGCAAGCGCGCGAACAAGGAGGCCGTGATGGGCTTCGGCCACCGCGTGTACCGCGCCGAGGATCCGCGCGCGCGCCACATGCGCGCCGGCGTCGAGAAGCTCTCGCGCGAGATGGGCCAGCCGCAGTGGTACCAGATCCTCGAGGCGCTCGTCGAGGCGATGAAGCCCTACGCGCGCCACGGTGTGAACGTGAACGTCGATTTCTACGCGGGCGTGGTCTACTACCTCAACGGCATTCCCGCGGACCTGTTCGTGCCGATCTTCGCCGTCGGCCGCGTGCCGGGATGGACCGTCTCGGTGCTCGAGCAGCTGGAGAACAACATCCTGATCCGTCCGCTGACGCTGTACACCGGCCCCGAGCCGCGCGAGTACGCGGAGATCGCAAACCGCTAAACTCGCCGGCGCGATGATCACGATCTTCCGCGCCCGCCGCATCCTCACCCTGAATCCGAGCCGCCCGGAGGCAACGCACGTGGCCGTCCGCGACGGCCGCATCCTCGGCGCCGGGGCGCTCGAGGAGCTCGCCGGCTGGGGCCCGCACACGCTCGACGAGCGCTTCGCCGACAAGGTGCTGATGCCCGGCTTCGTCGAAGGGCACAGCCACGCCATGGAGGGCACCTTCTGGCGTTACGTCTACTGCGGCTTCTTCGATCGCATGGATCCGGGCGGCAGACGCTGGCCGGGGCTGACGTCCATCGAGGCCATCGTCGAGCGGCTCGCCGAGGCCGATCGCGCGCTGGGCGCCTCGACCGACCCGATCTCGGGATGGTCACTCGACCCGATCTACTTCGGCGCCCGCCGCGTCGCCCGCCACGATCTCGACCGGGTCTCGACGACGCGCGCGATCGGCGTGCTGCACGCGAGCGGTCACATTCTCAACGTCAATTCCAGAGCGCTCGAACTCGCCGGCCTGCTGCGCACCGGCATCGATCACCCGGGCATTCCGCTCGGCGCGGACGGCCTGCCGACCGGCGAGCTGAAGGGCCCCGACGCGATGATGCCGCTCGGCCCGCATGTGGGCTTCGATCGCGACCTGCTCGCCTGCGACGAGCGCGGACTGCGCGATTTCGCTCGGCTCTGCGTGCGCACCGGCGTGACGACGGCCGCCGATCTCGCGAATCTGCTCCCGGCGGACGCCGTCGCCATGATGCTGCGCGTCACGGGCGAGGCGGACTTCCCCGCCCGCATCGTGTCGCTGCTGCGCATGCAGCATCTGCACGGCCGCAAGCTGATCGACCGCGCGCTGGAGTTGCGCGCGATGAGCACCGACGCCCTGCGCCTGGGGGTGATCAAGATCGTGGCGGACGGTTCGATCCAGGGCTTCTCCGCGCGCCTGCGCTGGCCCGGCTACTACAACGGTGCGCCGAACGGACTGTGGTACAACGCGCCCGAGCAGCTGCGCGAGGCGTACCGGCTCGGCCTGCAGCACGGCGTGCAGATCCACACGCACACCAACGGCGACGAGGCGAC
>DKBI01000308.1 GCA_002451175.1 Betaproteobacteria bacterium UBA6904 | reverse complement strand
GAGGAAATTCGTCCCGAGCCCTCCCGCCAGCGTCGCGAACTCCTTCGACTGCCACAGCGACAGGCGGTTCACGCCCAGGCGTTTGACCGGGCCGGCGGCCTTCCACGAGGTGCGCGCCTGCGTCTCCGCCGACGTCGCCCACTTGATGAAGAGCCAGGTGGCGCGCTTGGCTTTCTCGGAGAGCGCCGCGTTGATCGGGAAACCCCAGTTCCAGATCGACGACACGCGCTTCCCCGAGGGCCCCTTCGGCCAGCGCGCATAGCCGATCTTGCCGAGCACCTTGGAGCGCTCGGGGTTGTTCAGCACCGCGGCCGAGGTATTGGCGTCGATGTACAGGCCGAGCGTGCTCTGCGAGAACGCATCCGCGAGATCCGGCCAGTTCCAGTTGCGCACCGCCGGCGGCGCGAATTTCGTCAGCAGGTCCACGTACCACTCGAGCGCCGCCACGCCCTCGGCGCTGTTGACCCGCAGCGCGCCGCCGTTCGTCCACTGCCCGCCGAAGGCGCGCAGGATGGACGGATAGATGTACATGTTCTGGCCCGCGCCCTTGAAGCCGCGCAGCGCGGCGCCCCAGATGCGCGCGTCCGGGTCGTGCACCGCTTTCGCGTTCTTCACCACGTCGTCGAACGTCTCGGCGGGTTTCAGCCCCTTCGCGTCGTAGAGATCCTTGCGATAGATCTGCAGCGTCGACTCGCCGTCGAACGGCACGCCGTAGAGTTTTCCGCCGACCGAGTTCGCGCCGCGCCAGGCGGGAATGATGTCGTTGGCGCGATACCACGCGCCATCCGTCAGCTTCGAGTCGCCGAGATAGTTCTCGATCGGCTCGACCCATTTGTTCGACACGTAGAGATCGTAATACATGGGATCGGCGGCATGCGTCGCGTAGGTGCCGCTCTTCGCCGTGAGGTCGAGAATCGCCTTCTGCCGGATCTGGCCGGGGGGTACCTTGTCGTAGCGCACCTTGACGCCCGTGAGCGCCTCGAATTCCGGCGTCACCGCCTCCAGCGCGTTGAAATAGCCTGCGGGAATCACCGCCACGGTGATCGACTCGCCCTCGGCCTGGCGCCAGTTGATCTTCGCCTGCTGGTATGCGCCGAGATCCGCCTGCGCGTACGCGAAGCGCGCGATCCAGGGAGCGCCGGCAAGTGCCAGCGCGCCTTGCAGCGCGCGCCGGCGCGACCGGCGACTGCGTTCCTTGTCGTTCATGACCGCCTCCTCCTCGAAAGGGGCCCGGGAGCGGACCCGGTTGTTATATAACAATATAGGTCAATGCCGTCAACGCCGGGCGCCGTGCCCGCCCGCCGCTCAATCCCGGCGGCCCGCCCGCGCCATCCAGCCGTATTGCCGCTCGCCCCACTCGAAAGCCAATTGCACGCCGAGCGCCAGCGCGGCGGCGGGCACTGCGCCCGCGAGGAGGGTGACGCTGTCGTTCAGCGCCAGCCCGGCGGCGATGCGCTCGCCGTACCCTCCCGCGCCGATGAACGCGGCAATGGTCGCCGTGCCGACGTTGATCACCGCCGAGGTCTTGATCCCCGCGAGGATGGACGGCAGCGCCAACGGCAGCTCGACGAGCCGCAAGCGGTCGCGCGCGCTCAGGCCGAGCGCCAGCGCCGCCTGCCGCATGCCGCGGCCGACGCTCTCCAGCCCGGCCTGCGTGTTGCGCACGATCGGCAGCAGCGCATAGAGGAACAGCGCGATCAGGGCGGGCAGCGTGCCGATCGTGCCGACCAGCGCGATGAGGAACGCAAACAGCGCCAGCGACGGGATGGTCTGGATCACGCCGACCGCGCCGAGGATGGCCTGCCCGGTGCGCGGCCCGCGCGTCGCCACAATGCCCAAGGGGATTCCCGCCGCGATGCTCGCCGCCAGCGAGGCGAAGACGAGCAGCAGGTGCTCGCGGGTCAGGCGCCAGAAATCCGGCCCGAACAGCGCACCGAGAAAACTGCGTTTCGCGGCCACCCGCGCCGATGCGCCGGTCTCGCCGACGAGCGCGGCGGCCTCCGCGAAGCTGCGCCCTTCCAGCTCCGCGGCCGCGTTCATGCGGATCATGCGCGTTTCACTGATGCGATGCTCGAGCCCCTGCAGCGCGCGCCAGGCTTGCGGAAAGCGCCGCGGCACGTCGAGCCGGTACAGCAGCACCGCGTCGTAGCGCGGGAAGTAGCGCCGGTCGTCCTCGAGCGCAAGCAGCCGGTAGCGCCCGATCTTCGCGTCCGTGGTGTAGATGTCCATCACGTCGATGTCCCCGGAGGCCACCGCCTCGTACGCGAGACCGTGGTCGAGGCCCTTCGGCGTCGCATGGGGCAGCGCGTACGCCGCTTTGAGGCCCGGCCAGCCATCGGCGCGGCCGAGGAACTCCTGCGAGAGCCCGAGCTTCAGCGGCGCGTGCCGCGCGAGATCGGACAGCGTGCGGATGCCCAGGGCTTGCGCGCGGTCTTCTCGCATCGCGAGCGCGTAGCCGTTGTTGAAGCCGAGCGGCACCGCGACGCCGAAACCGAGTGGCGCGAGCGCCGCGTCGAGCGCCGGCAGACCGGCATCGCCCTCGAGCTTCAGGATTTCCTTCGCGATTGTGCCGGTGTACTCGGGGTACAGATCGATCGATCCCGCCTGCAGCGCCGCGAACACGATGCCGGTGTTGCCCAGCCCGGGCTTGTGCTCCACGGCCGTGCCGGNNTGCCTCATGCCGCGCGTTCGAGCCGCGCCGCGCCGCCGTCGAGAAACTGCAGCTGCGCCAGGCTCGCGTAGAGGCCGCCCTGGCGCATCAACTCGGCGTGGGTGCCCTGCGCGACGATCGCGCCGCGGTCGAGCACGACGATGCGATCGGCGTGCTGCACGGTCGCGAGCCGGTGCGCGATCACCAGCGTCGTGCGGCCGCGCTCGAGGCGCTCGAGCGCCTGCTGCACGAGGCGCTCGCTCGCCGCGTCGAGCGAGCTCGTCGCCTCGTCGAGCAACAGCACCGGCCGGTCGGCCAGCAGCGCGCGCGCGATGGATAGCCGCTGGCGCTGGCCGCCCGACAGCGTGACGCCCCGCTCGCCGAGCGGCGTGTCGAACTGCTGCGGCAGGCGCTCGATGAATTCCAGCGCGTTGGCCTGCTCGCACGCCTGGCGCGCCTCGTCGAGCGTCGCCTCGCCGCGGCCGTAGCGCACGTTGTCCAGCACGCTCGCGGCGAAGATGACCGGATCCTGCGGCACGACGGCGATCCGGCGGCGCAGCGCCGCCGGATCGAGCGTGCGCACGTCCACGCCGCCCAGACGCACGACACCCTCCTGCGGGTCGTAGAAGCGCAGCAGCAGTCCGAGCACCGTGGATTTGCCGGCGCCCGAGGGACCGACCAGCGCCACGCGCTCGCCCGCGGCCACGCGCAGCGAAAAGTCCCGGAGCGCCGCGGTGCCCGGTCGCGCGGGATAGGCAAAGCGCACGGCGTCGAACTCCAGGTCCGCGCGCTGCGGCGCGGGGGCCGGGTCGGCCGGCGCCGCAATGCCGGGCCGCGTGTCGAGCAGCTCCATCAGGCGCTCGGTCGCACCGGCGGCGCGCTGCAGTTCGCCCCAGACCTCGGACGCCATGCCGGCGCTGTTGGCGACCACCATCGCGTAATACACGAATGCCGAGAGCTCGCCGGCGGTCAGCGCGCCGCGCAGCACGTCGTGCCCGCCGATCCAGAGGATGACGCCCACCGCGCAGAAGGCGATCAGCATGACCGAGGCGATGAGCACCGCCTTCTGGCCGATGCGCGCCACGCCGACNNGCGACGCGATCCTGGTTGGTCCGCGACAGCCGCCGCACGCGCCGGCCGAGCAGCAGGATCGGCACGAGCGTCACGGGCACGCCGAGCAGCACGAACGCCGCGAGCTTCACGCTGACGACGAACATCATCACCGTCGCCCCGACCATCATCAGCGCGCTGCGCACGAACATCGACAGCCCGTAGCCGATCACCTGCTGCAGCAGTGTCGTGTCGTTCGTCAGGCGCGAGATCACCTCGCCGGTGCGCGTCGCCTCGAAGAACGCGGGCTCGAGCGCGAGGATGTGGTTGAACACCGCGCGGCGCAGGTCGGCGACCACGCGCTCGCCGAGCGTCATCATCAGGTAGAAGCGGAAGAACGTCGCCACCGACAGCGTCGCCGCCACCGCGATCATCGCGCCGAGCGCGCTGTCGAGCAGGCCCGGCTCGCCGCTGCCGAAACCGTGATCGACGACGTACTTCAGGCCCTGCCCGAGCGCCAGCACGCAGCCCGCAGCCACCAGCAGCGCGACCAGCGCCGCGGCGACCTGCGCGCGGTACGGCGCGACGAAGCGCGAGAGCCGCGCCACGTGCGGCCACCCGGCGCGCGAACGGTCTGCAGCGGCGAGCGCGGGCTCGCTCACTCGGCCGCCAGTGCCTCGAGTACCGCGCACCACGCCATGGACAGATTCTCCAGACTGTAGCCGCCGCCCCCAAACACCATCAGCCGGCCCTGCGCGTGGCGCTCGGCGAGCGCGACGAGCCGGCGCACCGCCTGCGTGTGCGCCGCCGGCGTGTAGCGCAGGTCGGCGAGCGGATCGCCGGCGAGGCCGTCCGCGCCGCACTGCAGGATGACCAGCTCCGGCGCATGGCGGTCGAGGAATCGCTCGACTGCCTCCCAGGCACGAAAGAACTCCGCGTCCCCGGCACCCCGCGCCAGCGGCAGGTTGAGCTTGGTGCCGCGCGCCTCGCCCCGCCCCGTCTCGTCCGCGAACCCCGTGCCCGGATAGAGGAACGCGCCGTCCTCGTGAATGTCGGCGACGATCAGCCCGGGGTCGTCCTCGAACTCGTAGAACACGCCGTCGCCGTGGTGCACGTCGATGTCCACGTAGGCGATGCGGCGCAGCCCAGGGTCGGCGCGCAGCGTCTCGATGAGCACGCCGAGGTCGTTGAACACGCAGAAGCCGGCCGCGCCCGCGCGCCGCGCGTGGTGCAGGCCGCCGATCGGCTGAAACGTGCGCCGCGCCTCGCCGGACAGGATGCGCCGCGCGCCCTCGAGCGCGGCGCCCACGAGGTGGCAGGACACCTCGTAGCAGCCCGCGAACGCGGGCGTATCGCCGGTGTCGAGATAGCCGCTGCCCGTCCGCGAGGCCTCGATGACGCGATCGACGTACGCCGGATGGTGAAACCGCTCGATTTCCTCGCGCGACGCCGGCCGCGACCCCGCGAGCACCGCCGCGCCTTCCAGTCCCCGACTGCGCGCCGCATTCCAGAACGCGCCCTGGCGGTCGATCGACAGCGGATGCCCCTCGGGAAACCCGTAGCGGCCGAGATGCTCGCCGAGAAAGAGATGGACCGGGGCGCTCAAGCCTTCTCGACTTCCACCAGACAATCGTAGAAGGTCGCGCCGCCGCCCAGGTCCGCGATGCGCTGCGAGGTCACGCTGTTGGCGTTGCGGCCATCGGGCGAGTGCTTGCGCCACCAGACCGACGGGGCCACGACCACGCCGGGGCGCGGCTTGTCGTTCACGCGCGCCCGCAGGAAATAGCTGCCGCGATCGTTGAACACACGCACGCGGTCGCCGTCGACGATGCCGCGCGCCTGCGCGTCGCTCGAGTGCAGCTCGAGGCGCGGCTCGCCCTCCTGATCCCGGAAGCGCTTGAGGTTGGCGAAGGTCGAATTGAGGAAATTGCGCGCCGGTGGCGAGAGAAACGCGAGCGGATAGCGCTTTGCACGCGCCGCGTCGCTCACCGCGGATTCCGCGGGCGGGTTGAAGAACGGCAGCGGATCGAAGCCCTGGCGCTCGAGCCACGCGCTGGTGAACTCGCACTTGCCGGAGGGCGTCGGAAAGCCGCCCTCGGCAAATGGCGCGAAGCGCTCGGGCACGCGCAGGCGCTGCCAGCCGCTTTCCTTGACGCGCTCCCAGCCGATGCCCTGCATGCGCGGGCTCGCGGAGCGCAGTGCCGTGCGGCAGATGTCCTCGTCGCTGTCGCGGAAGCAGGGGTCGTCGAACCCCAGGCGCGCGGCCAGACGGCGGAACACTTCGGAGTTGGGCAGCGATTCGCCGACCGGCGCGATCGACGGATTGTTGGCGAGCACGTAGAGGTGCCCGTACGACTTGTGCACGTCGAAATGCTCGAGCTGCGTCGTCGCCGGCAGGACGATGTCCGCGTAGTCCGCCGTGTCGGTGAGGAACGAATCCATCACGACGCAGAACAGGTCCTCGCGCCGGAACCCGGCGACGACCTTTTCCGCATCCGGGCACACGGCGACCGGATTGTTGTTGTAGACCACCACCGCGCGCACCGGCGGGCTGGCCGCGGTGAGCGCGTCGCCGACCGCCGCATGGTTGATGACGCGCGGCTGGCGCCCGCCGAGCAGGTCCGGGCGCTCGAGCGCGGCGTGGTCGAAGTTGTAGAAATCGTTCGTGCTCAGCACGATGCCGCCGGCGGGTTCACGCCACGCACCGACCAGCGCCGGCAGGCACGCGATCGTGCGCGCCGCAATGCCGCCGCCCGCGTGCCGCTGCATGCCGTAGTTGAGCCGGATCGCGGCAGGGCGGGTCGTGCCGTAATCGCGCGCCAGCTGCACGACCTCCGCCGCGCGCAGCCCGCAGACGCCCGCGGCCCATTCCGGCGTGCAGGTCTTCAGCCGTTCGGCCAGCGCCTCGAAACCGAGCGTGTAGCGCGCGATGTAGTCGCGGTCGACGAGATTCTCGGCGACGAGCACGTGCATCATGCCGAGCGCCAGCGCGCCATCGGTGCCGGGCAGCAGCGCAATGTGCTGCGAGCACTTCTCCGCCGACAGGCTGCGGTAGGGATCGATCGCGATCACCTTGGCGCCGCGGCGCTTCGCCTCCAGCACGCGCGGCCAGAGGTGAAGATTCGACACGATCGGGTTGGCGCCCCACAACAGGATCAGGCGCGCCTCCGCGAAGCGCTCGGGATCCATGCCGACGGAGCCGCCCAGCGTCGCCTTGATGCCGAACTTGCCCGCCGAGGAGCACAGCGTGCGCTCGAGAAGCGACGCCCCGAGCCGGTGGAAGAACCGCCGGTCCATCGAGGCGTACTGCACCATGCCCATCGTGCCCGCGTAGCTGAGGGGCAGGATCGATTCCGGCCCCTCGGGCGAGGCGGCCAGGGCCTTCAGCCGCGCAGCGATCTCGTCGAGCGCCTCGTCCCACGCAATGCGCTGGAACTCGCCGCGGCCCTTGGGACCGGTGCGGCGCATGGGGTGCAGCACGCGGTCGGGCGCATACGTGCGCTCGAGGTAATGCGAGACCTTGGTGCACAGCGTGCCGTCGGTGAAAGGCATCGACGGATCGCCCTGAATGCGGATGGCCACACCGTCCTTGACGGTGACCAGCATGCCGCACGTGTCGGGACAGTCGTGGGGGCATGCCGTGCGAACCACGCGGACATCCGTATCCGGGCGGGCGAGGCGCTGATCTGCGGTCGGTGCATTCATCGGGCCATCTTACCCCTGCAGGACGTCGTCCAGCAGCTGTATCCAGTGCCGCACCGGCGTCTGCGTGCCACCCTGCAGGTGCGCGAGGCAGCCGATGTTCGAAGTCGCCACGACGTCCGGCGCGCCGCCGGCGAGCGCCGAGAGCTTGCGGTCGCGCAGTTGCAGCGAGAGCTCGGGCTGCAGGATCGAGTAGGTGCCCGCCGAACCACAGCACAGGTGCGCTTCGGGAACGGGCGTCAGCTCGTAGCCGGCGCGCCGCAGCAGGCCCTCGACGACGCCGCGGATCTGCATGCCGTGCTGCAGCGAGCAGGGCGACTGGAAGGCCACGCGCAGCCGCTTGCGCGCCGGGCGCGCCTGCAGGAGGGCTTCGAGCGCCGGCGCCTCGGCGGCGACGACTTCCGAGATGTCCTTGGTCAGCAACGCGATGCGCGCTGCCTTGTGCCGGTAGTCCGGATCGTGCTCCAGGACGTGGCCGTAGTCCTCTACGGTGGCGCCGCAGCCGCTCGCCGTGATCACCACGGACTCCGCGCCGTCGCCCTCGATCAGCGGCCACCAGCGATCGATCAGCGCGCGCATGTCGTCGCGCCCGGCTTCCTGCTGGTTGAGGTGAAAGCGCAGCGCCCCGCAACAGCCGGCGCCGGCGACTTCCACCATCGAAATGCCCAGCCGGTCCAGCACGCGCGCAGCCGCCGCGTTGATCGCCGGCGCCAGCGCCGGCTGCACGCACCCCGCGAGCGCGATGACGCGCCGGTCGTGGCGCGCGGCAGGCCGTTCGCCCGCCGGCTCGATGCGCGCGGGAATCTTCTCGCGCAGGCCGCCGAACAGAAACGGCCGCGCCATGCGGCCGAGCGCGAGCAGCGCGCCGAACAGCGCCGTCCGCGGCAGCGTGAACGCGAGCGCCGCCCGCTGCAGCCGCTGCCAGGCGCTTCGCGGCGGCGTGCGCGTCTCGACCACCTGCCGGCCGATGTCCACCAGGCGTCCGTAGCGGACCCCCGAGGGGCAGGTCGTCTCGCAGGAGCGGCACGTCAGGCAGCGGTCGAGGTGCTGGCGCGTGCGCTCCGTGACCGGCGCGCCCTCCAGGGCCTGCTTGATGAGATAGATGCGGCCGCGCGGCGAATCCAGCTCGTCCCCGAGCAGCTGATAGGTCGGGCAGGTTGCGGTGCAAAAACCGCAGTGCACGCACTTGCGCAGGATCGCTTCCGCCTCGTGGCCTTCGGGCGTCGCGCGGATGAAGTCGGCGAGCAGGGTCTGCATGGCGCCGCGCCGTTATACTTTGCGCATGAGCAAGACGTTCGTCCTTCTCGCCCTCGCGCTGCTCGCGGTCTGCGGCATCTGGCTCTGGGTCAGCGTGCGCAAGTACGCTGCGCGACGGCAGCGCGAAGACGAGCGCGCCGTGGCGTTCATGGCGGAGGCCGTCAAGGCGGCGAAGCAGCGCGGCGCAGGCACGGGTCAGAAGTCCGCGTAGAGCCTGCCGCGGTTGAGCACGCCCTGCGGATCCAGGGTGCGCTTGATGTCGCGGTGCAGGCGCGCCATCACGGGCTCGAGGGGAGCGAACACGCCGGCGGACTTGTCGCTCGCGCGGAACAGCGTGGCGTGCCCGCCCGCCTGCGCAGCCGCGCGACGCACGGTCGCCGCGTCGGCGCCCGTGGTCGACCAGCGCAGCGCCCCGCTCCATTCGATNNCCGGCGATCAGGCGCGACACGTCGTAGCCGGCGACGTTCTTCATGACCTGCCCGCCGAACACCAGCAGCCGCCCGCGGCCGTCCAGCAGGCGCACGCCGAGAACGAAATCGCGCACCGCGCCGGCCGCGGCGCGACGCGGCCCCGACAATCCCGCGGCGATGCAACCGCCGAGCGTCGCGCCGGCGCCAAAATGCGGCGGCTCGAACGCAAGCATCTGGCCCTGCCCGGCGAGCGCCTCCTCGAGCGCCGCCAACGGCGTGCCGCCCCGTGCCGTGACGACGAGCTCGCTCGGCTCGTAGCTCACGATGCCGGCGCAGGCTCGCGTCTCGAGGATCTCGCCGCTCAGCGGGCCGCCGTAGAAATCCTTGCTGCCCCCGCCGCGAACGCGCAAGGGGCGCTGCGCCGCGGCCGCCGCGCGAATCGATTCGGACAGCGCGGAGACCGCGGCGTCCATCAGAAGCGCGGCAGCTCCGGGTGCGGCAGCTGCCCGGCGTGCACCCGCATGCGGCCGAACTCCGCGCAGCGATGCAGCGTCGGCACCGCCTTGCCGGGATTGAGCAGGCCCTTGGCATCGAAGGCGCGCTTCAGCGCGTGAAACGTCTCGAGCTCCGCCGTGCCGAACTGCACGCACATCTGGTCGATCTTCTCGACGCCGACGCCGTGCTCGCCGGTGATCGTGCCGCCGACCGCCACGCATTTCTCGAGCACTTCCGCGGCGAACTGCTCGGTGCGGTGCAGCTCGTCCGCGTTGGCCGCGTCGAACAGGATGAGCGGATGCAGGTTGCCGTCGCCGGCGTGGAACACGTTCGGGCAGCGCAACCCGTACTTGTGCTCCATCTCGCCGATGAAATTGAGCACTTCGCCCAGCCGCTTGCGGGGAATCGTGCCGTCCATGCAGTAGTAATCGGGCGAGATGCGGCCGACCGCGGGGAACGCCGCCTTGCGCCCGGACCAGAAGCGCAGGCGCTCGTTCTCGTCGCGCGACACGCTGCTGCGCGTCGCGCCCGCGCGCGCCAGCACCTCGCGCACCCGCGCGATCTCGTCCTCGACCTCCTCCGGCGTGCCGTCGCATTCGCACAGCAGAATCGCCGCCGCCTCCAAGTCGTAGCCGGCATGGACGAATTCCTCGACCGCGCGCGTCGCCGGCCGGTCCATCATCTCCAGCCCCGCCGGCACGATTCCCGCGGCGATGATCGCCGCGACCGCGTTGCCGGCCGTCTCGACGTCGTCGAACGACGCCATGACCACGCGCGCCGCCTGCGGTTTGGGCAGCAGCTTGACGGTGACTTCCGTGACCACCGCCAGCAGACCTTCCGAGCCGACGAGCAGCGCCAGCAGATCGTAGCCCGGCGCGTCCAGCGCCTCCGAGCCGAGCGTCACCGGCTCGCCGTCCATCGTGAAGCCGCGCACGCGGAGCACGTTGTGCACCGTCAGGCCGTACTTCAGGCAATGCACGCCCCCCGAGTTCTCCGACACGTTGCCGCCGATCGAGCAGGCGATCTGGCTCGACGGGTCGGGCGCGTAGTACAGGCCGAACGGCGCGACGACGTCGGAGATCGCCGCGTTGCGCACGCCGGGCTGCACGACGGCGATGCGGGCGAGCGGATC